>DALZRX010000033.1:0-9289 GCA_032015805.1 Achromobacter sp. | reverse complement strand
CGAAGACCTGCCCGACGCCTCGTTCGCCGGCCAGCAGGAAACCTTCCTGAACGTCGTGGGCATCGACGACGTGCTGGACAAGATCCGCCACGTGTTCGCCTCGCTGTACAACGACCGCGCCATTTCCTATCGCGTGCACAAGGGCTACGCCCACGCCGACGTCGCCTTGTCGGCCGGCATCCAGCGCATGGTGCGTTCCGACAAGGGCAGCGCCGGCGTCATGTTCACCATCGACACCGAGTCGGGCTTCCAGGACGTGGTCTTCATCACGTCTTCGTACGGCCTGGGTGAAACCGTCGTGCAGGGCGCGGTCAATCCCGACGAGTTTTACGTCTTCAAGCCCACGCTGGAACAGGGCCACTATCCCATCGTCGGCCGCCGCATCGGCTCCAAGCTGATCAAGATGGAATTCGATCCCGAGCGTCCTGAAGGCCGTGCCGTGCGCACGGTGGATGTGCCGGTGTCCGAGCGCAACCGCTATTCGCTGACCGACGACGAAGTCAATGAACTGGCCCGTTACGCCGTCATCATCGAAAAGCACTACCAGCGTCCGATGGACATCGAGTGGGGCCGCGACGGCGTGGACGGCAAGATCTACATCCTGCAGGCGCGTCCCGAAACGGTGAAGTCGCAGCAGGGCGTCAACGACGTCCAGCAGCGTTACCGCCTCAAGGCAACTGGCCAGGTCCTGATCACCGGCCGCGCGATCGGCCAGAAGATCGGTGCAGGCCCGGTGCGCGTGGTGGGCGACATCTCCGACATGGACAAGGTCCAGCCGGGCGACGTCCTGGTCACCGACATGACGGATCCCAACTGGGAACCCGTGATGAAGCGCGCCGCGGCCATCGTGACGAACCGCGGCGGCCGTACGTGCCACGCGGCGATCATCGCGCGCGAGCTCGGCATTCCGGCAGTGGTGGGCTGCGGCAACGCGACCGACATCCTGAAGGAAGGCCAGGCCGTGACCGTGTCGTGCGCCGAAGGCGACGAAGGCCGCATCTATGACGGCCTGATCGAGACCGAAGTCGAGGAAGTGCGCCGCGGCGACATGCCCGCCATCGATCTGAAGATCATGATGAACGTGGGCAACCCGCAACTGGCGTTCGACTTCGCCCAGATTCCCAACGGCGGCGTCGGCCTGGCTCGCCTGGAATTCATCATCAACAACAACATCGGCATCCACCCGAAGGCGGTCCTGGACTACCCGAACGTGGACGGCGAACTGAAGAAGGCCGTGGAATCGGCCGCTCGCGGCCATGCCAGCCCGCGCGCCTTCTTCGTCGAGAAGATGGCCGAAGGCGTGGCGACCATCGCCGCCGCCTTCTACCCGAAGCCGGTCATCGTGCGCATGTCGGACTTCAAGTCCAACGAATACCGCAAGCTGGTTGGCGGCTCGCGCTACGAGCCCGAGGAAGAGAACCCCATGCTGGGCTTCCGCGGCGCGTCGCGCTACATCGCCGAGGACTTCGCCGAGTGCTTCCGCATGGAATGCGAAGCGCTGAAGAAGGTGCGCGATGAAATGGGCCTGACGAACGTCGAGATCATGGTGCCTTTCGTGCGTACGCTGGGCCAGGCCGAGCGCGTTGTGAACCTGCTCGCCAAGCATGGCTTGGCGCGCGGCGAGAACGGCCTGAAGCTGATCATGATGTGCGAGGTTCCGTCCAACGCCATCCTGGCCGACGAGTTCCTGCAATTCTTCGACGGCTTCTCGATCGGCTCCAACGACATGACCCAGCTCACGCTGGGCCTGGACCGCGATTCGGGCATGGAACTGCTGGCCGCCGACTTCGACGAACGCGACGAGGCCGTCAAGTTCATGCTGCGCCGCGCGATCAAGGCTTGCCTGGCCGCCAAGAAGTATGTCGGTATCTGCGGCCAAGGCCCCAGCGACCATCCCGACTTCGCGCAATGGCTGAAGGACGAAGGCATCCTGTCGATGTCGCTGAATCCGGATACCGTTGTCGACACCTGGCAGCGCCTGGCCAAGAACTGATTGGCCGGTTGAAACAGAAAGCCCCGCATCCTTTGGATCGCGGGGCTTTTTTTATGCCGGCAGGGGGGGGGGAGGGTTCGTGCAAGCCGGACCGCGTCGGCCTGTGCGGTTCAAGCGGCCCTGGCTTCGCGGGCGATGAGCTCGCGCTTGCGGTCGATGCCCCAGCGGTAGCCCGCCAGCGACCCGTCGGTGCGCACTACCCGGTGACAGGGAATGGCCAACGCGATGTTGTTGGTGGCGCAGGCTCGCGCCACCGCCCGCACGGCGCCCGGCGTGCCGATGCGTTCGGCCACTTGCGCATAGGTGGCGGTCTCGCCGAGCGGAATTTCGCAAAGCGCCTCCCAGACCTTGCGCTGGAACGCCGTCCCGCGCACGTCCAGCGGCAGGTCCAGGCCGCGTGCTGGGTCCTCGACGAAGCCCACCACGTCGGCGACCCAGCTTTCAAAGCGGGGATCGGCGCCGATCAGCTTCGCGGCCTTGAAGCGGTCTTGCAGGTTCTTGACCAGGCGGTCCGGGTCCTCGTCCAGCGCGATTTCGCAGATGCCGGTGCTGCTTGCCGCTACCAGCAGCGCGCCCAGGGAGCATTGTGCGACCGCGAACCGGATATCCACGCCTTCGCCGTTCTTGCGGAACGCGGTGGGGGTCATGCCCAGGATGGCGGGGGCGGTCTCGTAGAAGCGTCCGCTGGAATTGAAGCCGGCGTCGTACATCGCGTCGGTGACGCTGGCGCTCTGTTCCAGATGCTGGCGGGCTCGGCTGGCCCGCAGGGCGTTGGCGTACGCCTTGGGCGTAATGCCGGTGGCGGCCTTGAAGATGCGGTGGAAATGGAAGCGGCTCATGCCGGCCTGTTCGGCCAGCGTCGACAGGTCGGGCGGTTGCTCGGCTTCCAGGGCACGGCAGGCGCGCTCGACAGCGGCGGCGTGCTGTTTGTTCAGGGGGGCGGCGACGGGGCTCATGGAGGACTCCTGACTTGCGCGTGATTGTGTACGCTTGGGGCTATCGTCTCAAGGCTGGCTGGCACCCGCACTCCGCTTGTTGCGGCGGTCCCTGATGGCGCGGCCGATACCGCGCCGGTGGTCGTCAGGCCGCGGGCGCGTAGGTCTCCAGAAAGCGGCGTAGCAGGCCACCGGCCACTGGGGTCGCGCGCACGTTGGCCGACAACCCCGGTATGTCGAGGTTTTCGGCGGCGTAGCGGCGGCCATAGCGTTCCAGATGGGCCAGGATGAAGTCGGGCCCGAACTCGGGGTGGAACTGGGTCGAAAACACATTGCGGCCGATGCGGATCATCTGGTGTTCATCCAGATCCGAGCGCGCCAGCACCGCCGCGCCCGCGGGCAGTTGCAAGACGGTCTGCGCATGCAGCATCTGGGCCGGGAAGGTGCGCGGCACGCCGGCCATGAGCTGATCGCCAGCGGCCGTGGGCAGGAGTTCGACGGTCTGGGTGCCGACCTCACGCCCTGCAGGGTTGTAGCCCACCTTGCCGCCCAGCGCATGGGCCAACAACTGGTGGCCGTAGCAGACGCCGAACATGGGCAGGCCCGCCTCCACGGCCTCGCGCAGCCAGGCCGCGGTGTCCTCGCTCCAGGGTTCCTTGTCGGACACCATGGCAGGAGAACCCGTGATCAGCGCAGCGCGATAGCAGGAGGGCGCCTGGGGGCGCTTGCCTTCGTAGACCGCGACGATGTCCACGGCGGTGGCGGCCAGGCCGGCCGCGGACATGATCTGTTCGGCATAGCCGCCGAACTGGCTTTTGAGCGTATCGTCCGGATCGCCGGTGTGCAGGATCAGGACGGGGAGAGCAGAAGGAGTTGCAGCGGTCATAAAAGCGTGTGCGTGGATGAGGACGGCGCGGGTGGTCCTGCGACCTGACGCGCCAGGGCACATCATAATCCAGCGAAATTGTTCCCGTCGGAGCACTATGGCTCCCGCTCCGTCCCGGAAATACGTACAATCCGTTCAGATACTCATCCTTACAGACGATCTCGAGACTATGTGGATTTGGCTGGGATTAGCCGCGCTGGCCCTCATCGGAGAGCTGGCCTCCGGAACCTTCTATTTGCTGCTGGTCGCGCTGGGGCTGGCGGCCGGCGGTATTGCCGCCTGGCTCAATGCGGGTCTTGAATGGGAGCTGGTGGCGTGCGGCGTCGTGCTGCTGCTAGGGCTCGTGGTGCTGCGCAAGACCCGGGTCCTGAAAAAGCGCGAGGTCAATTCCGCCCGCAACGCCGACGTCATCCTGGACATTGGCCAGCCCGTCATGGTCGAGGCGTGGTCCGACAGCGGCGCGGCGCGCGTGTGGTACCGGGGCGCCCACTGGCAGGCTGAACTGGCCAAGGGACATGCTGCGCAACCTGGCGAGCACATCATCACGGAACTGCGCGGTTCAATCCTCGTGCTTACTCCCAAGCGCGGCGGTCCCGCATAGCAGAACGCGCCCGCGCAGCGCCGCGGGCAACCGCTGGACCCTTGCCGGCATGGCAGGGCATGCCGGCGCATTTACCCGAAAAGAGGCTTCACACCATGATCGACACTTCAACCATCGTGCTGCTTGTCATTGTTGCACTGGCAATCCTGATCGTCGTCAAGGCGATCGCCATCGTGCCGCAGCAGCATGCCTGGGTGGTCGAGCGCCTGGGCAAGTTCGACCGCGTCCTGTCGCCCGGCGCCGGATTCGTGATTCCGTTCATCGAACGCGTGGCCTACAAGCATTCGCTCAAGGAAATTCCGCTGGACGTGCCCAGCCAGGTCTGCATCACGCGCGACAACACCCAGCTTCAGGTGGACGGCGTGCTGTACTTCCAGGTCACGGACCCGATGCGCGCATCGTACGGTTCGTCCAACTACATCTCGGCAATCACCCAGTTGGCCCAGACCACCTTGCGTTCGGTCATCGGCAAAATGGAACTGGACCGCACCTTTGAAGAGCGTGACTCCATCAACAGCAACATCGTCGCGTCGCTGGACGAGGCTGCGCTGAACTGGGGCGTGAAGGTGCTGCGCTATGAAATCAAGGACCTGACGCCGCCGAACGAGATCCTGCGTTCGATGCAGGCCCAGATCACCGCCGAACGCGAGAAGCGCGCCTTGATCGCCGCCTCCGAGGGCCGCCGCCAGGAACAGATCAACATCGCCACCGGCGAGCGCGAAGCCGCGATCGCGCGTTCCGAAGGTGAAAAGCAGGCTCAGATCAACCAGGCGCAGGGCGAGGCCGCGGCGGTGCTGGCGATCGCCGAAGCCACCGCCAAGGCCATCACGCAGGTCGCCGATGCGGTTCGCCAGCCGGGCGGCATGGAGGCGGTGAACCTGAAGGTTGCCGAGCGCTATGTCGAGGCGTTCGGCAACGTGGCCAAGGAAGGCAACACGCTGATCCTGCCGGCCAATCTGTCCGACGTGGGCGGCATGATCGCCTCCGCCATGACCATCGTGAAGTCCACGCGCAACACCTGATACCGCGCCTCGCGGCGCCCGGCCCATGATCGCTCCCGTTAATTTGCTTCTGATAGCAGCGCTGGCGGGAGTGCTTTCCCTTTGCGTCCTGGGATCGCTGGCGCGCAGCGGCATGGCGGGCATCCGCGAAACCATCCGCGCCAACCTGCTCACGCTGTTGGCGTTTTCCACGTTTGCATTGCAGAGCACCAAGGCGCCGCTGTGGGCGTCCGTCCTGGTGCCGAACACGGCCATTGCGCTCGCGCTTTGCGCGTACTACGCGGGCGTGCGCCGGCTGCTCGGACTTGCGGTGCCCCGGCATCTCATGACGCTGGGCTGCCTGGCGGCGCTGTCGGCAGTGGCGGTCTACACCTACGTGGACTGGCAGGTCGAACCGCGCGTGGTGGCGATGTCGCTGCTGCAGATGGGCTTCATGCTCGCCGTGGCCGTCGTCGTTCAGCGCAACATGCCAGCGCACCGTTCACGCTACAGCTACCGGTTCGTGTGGGTGGTGACGCTGATTTCCGCCGCGGTCTGCGCGCTACGCGCCGGGGTCTATCTGGCTGGGGTGGACACGGTGTCCGCCTTCCTGGAGCCCACGCTGTGGAGCGTCGCCTTCCTGACGCTGGGGGTATTGATCATGCCGTGTCTGACGCTTGGCACGATCATGATCATCCACGACCGCATGCTGGCGGATCGCGAACAGGAGGCCAACACCGACTTCCTGACCGGGCTGATGTCGCGCAAGGCGTGGTGGCTGCAGGCCGAGCGCTATTGCGCCCAGGCCTTGCGCATGCGCCGCCCGCTGACCCTGCTGCTGCTGGACATTGACCATTTCAAGCGGATCAACGACACGCATGGCCATGCCGCCGGCGATGCGGTGCTGCGCCATTTCGGTCTGCTGGCGACCGCCACCCTTCGAACCGGCGATCACGTGGGCCGGGTGGGCGGCGAGGAATTCTGTGTGCTGTTTGCCGACATGCGTAGCGATGCCGTGCTTGAAGTCGCGGAGCGGCTGCTGGATTCGGTGCGCCGCACGCCCTGTGCGCATGGCGGCAGCACGATTTCGTACACCTTCAGCGCGGGCGTCGAGGACTGGATACCGGGCGAGAATCTGCAGGTGTTGTTCGAGCGGGCCGACCGCAAGCTCTATGCCGCCAAGTCGGCGGGGCGCAACCGCATCGTAGGCCCGGGCCAGGAGGCCGAGCGGCCGCCGCTGCCCGCTGCGGCGTAAATCAGTCGTCCTTGCTCCGGCGCGGGGCGCGGGTGTCGTGCTTCATGATGCGTTCTTTTTCGCGCGCCCAATCCTTCTCGCGTGCGGTGTCGCGCTTGTCGAACATCTTCTTGCCACGGCCAAGCGCAAAATCCAGCTTGATGCGTCCGTTCTTGTAGTGCAGGTTCAGCGGCACCAGCGTATAGCCGCGCTGCTCGACCTTGCCGATGAGCTTGCTGATTTCCTCGGCCTTGAGCAGCAGCTTGCGCGTGCGCATGGCGTCAGGATGGATGTGCGTGGAGGCCGTGGGCAGGGGGCTGACGTGCATGCCGAGCAGGTACAGTTCGCCATCGCGCACGATGACGTAGCTTTCCTTGAGCTGCACGCGTCCGTCGCGGATCGCCTTCACTTCCCAGCCTTGCAGGACAATGCCGGCTTCGTAGCGGTCTTCGATGAAATAGTCGTGCGTGGCCTTGCGATTGTCGATAATGCTCATAAAGCCTTCTTGCTGGGATTCTGCGTATCCGGCGGATTGCGGGTTGTTGCGGTTCGGAATTGCTCGGGTATTCTGGTCGCTGTTCTTTGGCCGCTGTTTTAGCTACTGCTCTGGCCGCTGTTTTGGCCGCTTGAAGCCTACAAAGCGCTGTGCCGGTAAAATCTTGCCATTCTAGCCATTTGCGATAGTCGATGCACAAAGTACAACGATCCGTCCTGGTGCCTTACAGCGCCGCCCAGATGTTCGACCTGGTTGCCGACGTGGAGAAGTACCCCGAGTTCATGCCGTGGTGTGGCGGCGCCGAGGTGCAGTCCCGCGATGAACACGGCATGCAGGCCTCCATCCTGATTTCGTTCGCGGGGATGAAGCAGCGCTTCACCACGCGCAACACCCACGTCTATCCCGAGCGGATCGACCTGGAACTGGTGGATGGTCCGTTCTCCAGCCTGGTGGGGCATTGGGTGTTCCAGCCTTTGGCCGAAGACGCCTGCAAGGTCCTGTTCACCATGGAGTACGCGTTCTCGAACCGGCCACTCGAAATGGTGGTGGGGCCGGTCTTCAACCGTATCGCGACCAGCTTCATCGATTCCTTCACCAAGCGCGCGCAGGCCAAATATGGCGAATGAGCCGTCCGCGGCGGGGCACATCAGCGTCATCGTCTGCTATGCCTTGCCCGGCCATGCCTGGCAGCGCGAGATCCGTCTGCCCGACGGCGCGACCGTCGAAGACGCGCTCGCGGCCAGTGGGTTCACTCAGACATTTCCCGTGGTCAAGCCTTGGGACAGGGGCGTGGGCATCTTTGGCCGCGCCACCGAGCCGCAGGCGCGATTGGCTGACGGCGACCGCGTGGAAATCTATCGCGGTCTGACGTTCGACCCCAAGGAGTCGCGCCGCCGCCGCGCCGAGCACCGCCGGGCCAAGACGGCCCGCAATGGGCGCATCCGGCCGGCTGGGCTGCTGTAACCGGCCCTGGGCATTCCGGCGTGCGGTCGATGCCGGAAGGGCTGATGGCCATTTTGGCGTCCCCCATGCCGCTGCGCGCGCCGTCTCCGTTCGCCGGTGGCCTTCGCTGCCGGCCCGTCCCTGCACATTGTCATCAATAAGACAAAGCGCCCGGCCGCTTCGGGCGTAACATTAATCCGGGTGCGTGCTTACGTTTACGTCAACGTCATGTCAAAATCGACGGGCTGGCGTTCACGAGACGGCAGCAACGCCACCGGACAATACTGAATACACCAGGAGACAGGCTGTGGACTTGGAACTGACCGACGAGCAGCGCGCATTCGCGCAGGCCGCGCGCGACTATGCAGAGGGCGAGCTGGCCCCCCACGCCGCGCGCTGGGACGCGGAGGGCATCTTCCCCCGTGAAGCGTTCGCCCGGGCGGGCGAGATGGGTTTCTGCGCGATCTACGCCAGCGAGGACATTGGCGGCCTGGGTCTGCCGCGCCTGGACGCCACGCTGGTGTTCGAGGAAATGGCGGCGGTGGATCCCTCCACCACGGCGTTCCTGACGATCCACAACATGGCGACCTGGATGGTGGGGAAGTGGGGCCAGCCGGGCCTGCGCAAAGCCTGGGGCCCCCAGCTCGCGAGCGGTGAAAAGCTCGCTTCCTATTGCCTGACCGAGCCCGGCGCGGGCTCCGACGCCGCATCCCTCGCAACGCGCGCGCAGCGCGACGGCGACAGCTACATCGTCAACGGCGCCAAGGCCTTCATCTCGGGCGGCGGCGATACCGACCTGCTGGTGGTGATGGCGCGCACGGGCGGCGAAGGGGCAGGCGGCATCAGCGCCTTCGCGATCCCGGCCGACAGCGAGGGCATCGGCTACGGCCGCAAGGAAGAGAAGATGGGCTGGAATAGCCAGTCCACCCGCCCCATCACCTTCGAAAACGTCCGCGTGCCGGCCGCCAACATGCTGGGCAAGGAAGGCGAGGGCTTTAAGATCGCCATGAAGGGCCTGGACGGCGGCCGGATCAACATCGGCACCTGCTCGGTCGGCGCCGCGCAGGGGGCGCTGGACGCTGCCCGACGCTACATGGACGAGCGCCGCCAGTTCAACCGCCGGCTGGCGGAATTCCAGGCCCTGCAGTTCAAGCTGGCGGACATGGCGACCCACCTGGTGGCGGCGCGCCAGATGGTGCGGCTGGCGGCCTGCAAGCTGGAC
>DALZRX010000032.1:0-17952 GCA_032015805.1 Achromobacter sp. | reverse complement strand
GCGCCCGCGCCCGGCCCGGTCCTCATCGCCAGCCTCGGCCTGCCCGGCGGCAATGTCGTGCGCACGGTCTCCAACCCGGCCACTATTCCCGACAGCCAACTCTTCGCTGTCAACGGCACGCCCGACGCACCCTACGTTGTCGCAACCGACCCGCGCTTCATCGGCAACCGAGAATCCGTCTCCAGCGACTACCTGCTCGGCCTCCTGCAGCAGCCCGGCGCACCCGTCGGCAACGCGGGCGCGTCCAGCGCAATCAACTCCGGCCTGGGTAACACGCCCGGCGGCCTGAACGCCCTGATTCCGGCCGGCGCCAAATTCCTCACGCCATCCGGCCAGCCCCGACGCCTGGGCGACGGCTTCTACGAACAAAAACTCGTCGCCGACCAGATCCTGGCCACCACCGGCCAGCGCTTCCTGGAAGGCTTCAGCGACAACGACAGCCAGTACAAGCAACTGCTCGCCAACGGCGCGCAATTCGCGCAGGACAATGGCATCAAGCTCGGCGCCGCGCTCACCGACGCGCAGCAACGCCAACTGACCACCGACCTCGTCTGGCTCGTCGAACAGACCGTCACGCTGCCCGACGGCACCACCGAGACCGTGCTGGTCCCGCAGGTCTACCTGCTGGTGCGTGAAGGCGACCTGAAAGGCGACGGCACCCTCATGGCCGGCCGCGACGTCAAGCTCGCCGCCGACGGCGACATCAATAACAGCGGCACCATCGGCGCGCGCGACGCCACCGTCATGACCGCCGCCAACATCGTCAACCAGGCCGGCGGTCTGATCCAGGGCTCCGTTGTCGACCTTGCCGCGCGCGATGACCTGACTAATCTCGTGTCCCTCATCAAGGGCGACGACGTCGCCATGTCAGCGGGCCGTGACATCGCGCTGACCTCCACATCCGCATCGGAAAACAACGGCGCAACCTGGGGTTCCTACGTCTCGGGCGTATCCCGCGTGGACGCTGGCAATCTCAGCATGCAGGCCGGCCGCGACATCAACCTGACGGCGGCACAAGTCACCGCTACGGAAGACGCGCGGCTGCAAGCGGGCCGCGACATCAACCTTGCCACGCTCGAAGAAAGCCACGGCGAATCGTTGGTCCGCAACACGAAGAACCGTCACGACCTGAGCACGAGCTCGGAAGTCGGTTCGTTTATTTCGGCGGACGGCAACCTTACGCTGATCGCAGGGCAGGACGTCAATGCCCGGGCGGCGGATGTGACGGCGGGCGGACAACTAGCTGTCGGGGCTGGCCGGGATATCAACCTGACGGCAGGCGTGCAAGCCGGCTCGGCGTACGACGAAACCTATTACAAGAAAAAAGGGTTCATGTCGTCGACGACGACCCACACGATCGCGTCCAGTGATTTTGCGCTCGCCCAGGGTTCCAACTTCATGGGCGATACGATTGCGTTGATGGCTGGCCGGGACCTGACCGTCCAAGGCTCCAACGTCGTGGGAGATAGCGACGTACTGCTGGCGGCCAATCGCGACATCACCGTCGTCGCAGCCACGGAGTCTTACAAGGACTACCAATACGAAAAGGTCACAAAGTCGGGCCTTGGCGGTGGCGGTGGCTTCAACATCGGCTACAGCAAGCAAGCCAGAACGGATTGGATGAAGGGCGAGAGCGGTGGCTTCTCCGCCAGCACGGTGGGCAGTGTCGGCGGTAACGTCACCATAGATGCGGGACGCGACGTCGGCTTGTTCGCCAGCGACGTGCTCGCCCAGGATGGCGACATATCAATCTCCGGCCGCAACGTGGCCATCGTTGCAGGCGTAGGCGAAGCTCGCCAGCACGAGTATCACGAGTTCAAGCAATCGGGGATCACCATCGGCGTGGCCGGCGGCATGCTCGGTGCAGCCCAACAGATCCATGGCACCCTGCAACAGGCTGGAGAAGCCAAGAGCGGACGTCTTGCAGCGGTCAAGGTTGGGCAGGCCGCCTACCAGGCGGTGCAGGCGGATCGCATGATGGATGCGGCAAAGGGGGCCGAGGCCACTACGGCGCAGAAGGAAGCCGCGAGCACCCAAATTCAGATCAGTCTGAGTTCCAGCAAATCCGTCAGCGAGACCAAGCGTACGCAAGAAACTGCGTTCGGATCCTCCATCATGGCGGGCGGCAACGTTGCCATTGTGGCGCTGGGCGAACAGGGAGTTCCCGGCTCCGGCAACCTGTCGATCGTGGGCAGCGACGTCACTGGCAAGAACCTGCTGCTGGCGGCAACCAATGATCTCTATCTTCTGAGCCAGGCGCAGACCTCCACCGAAACCTCGACCAACAAAAACAGCGGATGGAAGGTTGGCGTCGGAATTGGCGTCTCCGATAGCGGCAGCGGCGGGGGCATTAACATCTTTGCCAGCGGCTACGCGGGCAAAGGCAACGCCAATGGCAACGGCACGACTTACCAGGAAACCCAGGTCAGCGCCCGCGACAACCTGACGCTTATATCTGGCCGGGATACCGTGGTGATGGGCGCCCAGGCGCGCGCCGACAGCATCCGCGCCGACATCGGCCGTAACCTGACTATCGCCAGCCAGCAGGACACGGATCGCTACAACGCCAAGCAAAGCCAAGTTAATGCAGGTGGCAGCTTCAGCTTTGGCTCCATGACCGGCAGCGCCTACATCGGCGCCAGCATCGGCAAGACCAAATCCAACTACGACAGCGTCATCGAGCAGTCAGGCCTGTATGCAGGAACCGGTGGCTTCGACATCTACGTTGGCAAGCACACGCAATTAGACGGCGCAGTGATCGCCAGCGACGCAGACGCCGGCAAGAACGAGCTGTCTACCGAGACATTCGGCTTTACCGACCTGGAAAACAAAGCCGCCTATAAGTCCACGACCGTTGGCTTGAACCTGGGCATGTCGGGGGCGCTCGACGTTGCCAACAAGGGCGGTGCGAATGGTCTCGGCCCTTCAGGATTGACCTTTGGCCACTCCAGCGGCAGCGATTCCGGCACCAGTTACGCCGCGATCGCGCCGGGCACGATCGAAGTGCGCTCGGACAAGGACACCGGTCGGGATAGCACGGCGGGCCTGAGCCGGGATACTGCGGGGGCGAACGGCAGCATCGGGCAAATCTTCGACAAGGACAAGGTCCGCGAGCAACTGGAGTTCCAGCAGGCGTTTGGTCAGCTGGGGATGCAGATTGCGGGGGATGTGCTGAAGGATTTGAAGAAGGATAACCCTGACCTCTGGGGAGAGGGTAAGGCCGGCGCAATCGCGTTGCATGCCGCAGTAGCTGGTATTGGTGCGGCATTGGGCGGAGGGAACGTTGCTGGGGCGATTGCGGGGACGGTTGCTGGGGATTTGGCGAGCAGCTTGGTGCAAGATCAGATTGCACTAGCAGTAGCTAGCTTGCCACTTGAACTGCGTAGTCAGGTATCCAAAGTGATCACAAATGTGGTCGCAAGTGCGGCCGGCGGGCTCGCTGGCGGTGTAAGCGGGGCGGGAGGGGCTGCAGCCTCAAACATGTTCAACCGCCAATTGCATCCATCAGAGAAGGAATGGATTGAAAAGAACGCCAAACTTTACGCGTCGAGAAAGGGGATATCAGAGGAAGATGCGATAAGCCAATTGGCGGCTCAAGCCTATCGGCAGGTGCAGTCGGGCGCTGAAGGGGAGTGGGATGTCGACGCTCAGACGTTCCTGAAGCAGGCGCATGGACCGTTGCCTGACGGAGGGTATATGTTCTATGCGCCTCCATTTCAGCGGAATGACGCAGCAATGTATGCGGAGAGCCTGCCTGCTATTGCGGACTTTTACGCAAAAAACGGCCTTCAGTTGCCGGAAGAAGCAAAGGTCGTGGATGCGGCGACGAGGAACGCCCAGATAATAAACCTCATGTCAAATATGACAATGGGGGCTGGTGCGATCTCAGCGGGCGCGGCGTTGGCTGGCCTGCCACCAACGTTAATTGCATGGGCGTTCGCAAATCCCGCCAAAGCTGTGACAATCGGCGTTGTATCAGCCGAAACAGCTGCTGCGATTCAGAGCGGCGCGGTTTTGCCCACATCAGTTTTGAGTGGGTCTCCCAACGTACCGGCACGTCTATTTGGTCCCCGCCAAATTGAAGCATCTTGGAGTTCTAATACCTATAAACACGGCGGACTGATGACAGGCATTGAGCACATATTCTACCGCCACGGCCCCGGTTCAGGGTTCGCCAATACAAGTAAGTTTTCTGTAGATACTTCGCTAAAAGATGTTTCGAGCTATGTAGATTACGCGCTGAGATACGGGCAGGTAGTTCCCAACGGGCCTGGCGGATATGTAGTTGAATACAACGTTGGAAAAATTATTGGTGTGAGTGTTTCTGGTATGCCGACCAGCATTATTCAGGTGAATGTTAGGAATGGGGTTATTAACACGGCTTTTCCTAAATGAGATAAATCATGGTTAATGATCTGCTTACTTTTTTTTTAAAGAATGAGCTTAACGACTCTGTAAGGGAAATTATTGCGGCCGCAGTGAAAGAGTCCGAGAATTCACACTCGGATATAGCAATTAGGATTTTTGAATTTAATTGTTTTGACGTGAAATTGGACTTTCGAAGCGCCACAGCCACATTAAGCGATGTCCTATCTACAGGAGCGGGTAGTGAACAGATGGTTCCGTTGCCATTGTTTTTGAAGGTGTGCGGCTTGAGCTAGTGCTTCAAAAAGGTGGCGAGTGGGCAACATCGAGTGGTTTTATGTCCAGTAACGGTACATAACGACTGTTGAATAATGGCAGCGACGCCGAGATGGCGGGTTGGACGGGGTGCGAAATTAGGTTTGTTCAAGAGTTTGGTGGGATGGAGTAGGCGGGCCGTCAATTAGAAAGGTATCAAAAAACTATGCTTATATTAAGCTGCTGCTGCTGCTGCTGCTGCTGCGGTGGTCACGCTCTCGGCCAGCTCTGGTTGCTCTTTCAACATGGGCTCTCCGCCTCAAGTTCTGACAGATCCCGATCCGTAACAACAAATCAGACCGGTGCTGATTTACACCGCCCATTGTGATTAAAAAAAGAAATCGAACGAATTAAAGTACTAGGTGAGAGAACCGCGTACCTCGCCTCATACGCCGCCGAAGTGGTCGTGGATGCGGCGACGAGGAATGCCCAGATAATAAACCTCATGGCAAATATGACAGTGGGGCTGGCGCGATCTCAGCGGTCGCGGCGTTGGCCGGCTTGCCACCAACGTTAATTGCATGGGCATTGGCTAATCCAGCCGATGCGGTCACAATTGGTGTCATATCAGCCGAGACTGCGGCGGCCGTTCAAACTGGCGCAATTTGGCGTTCTTCGGTGACTAGTGGGCTTCCTCCATTGAGACTGGCGTGCGTGAACGAGGTCAAAGCGCTCGAAGAAGTTGCGCTAAACATGCGACTCGGTGGCAAAGATATGGGGTTTTAGAAATGAATGATGATGTTCAGTCGGTTGTTGTCGGAAATGAGTTTGACGACACACTTAGAGATTCCATCCAGATTGTGCTCGACCGAATTGGTGCGGTTTGTGTCGATAAGTCTTGGGGTGTGGGAGGCTCACAAGAATATGAAAAATTCGTCTTTAATGTTGGCGGGGATCAGATAACAATCGAATCAGAAACATATGTTGGAATCACGGTTTCTGGGCCAAAATTTCTTGTCGAGGAAATTGTTCGCGGATTGCAGGTCAATAATTGACAGTTCTTCTGCTGTAAATTTGGGGGAGGAACATGTCCAGAGCACTTGATGCGTGGTTTAATTTCTATCCGAAAGGTATGAGGTTCGCAGCTTACTGTGCGCACTCGCGAGCACTTTTCAAGCAGTCAAAAAGAACTCTTTATAAAGTACGTGGAAGGGTTTGAAGATATCTAGAATCGATGGAGATTGGCCTTGGTGTCGGCATTAAGGCACATTAGCGCTGGCCAGGTCCCAATTTTGGCGTCAGAACCGGTCATCGCTTATGCTAATTTCGTGGGGCTTGCATCTGATTGCCATCCGACAAAAATTGCTCTGTACGGTTTGATAAAATTTTATTGCCGGTAGAATTCTAATGGTTGGTTCATCTAAGATACTTACGGTAGCCGCTCGATTCGCTTTATCTGGCTGCTCGTTCGTTTTGGATCGCCTCCAGCGGCTCTAACCTCGAATCCAGCACCGGAAGAGAAAACTAGCCCGGTTCTAATCTATACGTCTGATTGTTATTTCAAAACGGAAAACGATGGTATCGGTGTATTAGGTGCGAGAACGGCGTATCCGGCCGCTTACGCAGGTGAGGCGGTATGCCGAGCGTTAAACAGCGAACTCCCCAATGCAATGGATGCGGCGGGAATTGCGGGCAACTATTAGAATCCGCAAAGTGGACCCGAAGACTGCCAGGCCGTTCACACTGGTAGAAGACGCGGTGGCTATCGGTGCAAAGTATGTTGTTGCCGTCGGGGAACCCAACGGATTTGCTGGATGTCAACAATACCCGCCCAGCGTTGGTGTCAATATTCGGCTGTATGACGCAGAATCTGGGGAATATCGGGGTCACGCTGAAGATACCCACCTGATATCGCTGCGCGAGTTTTCCGATCGCGGTCCTTCCAAAGCTGGGCAGAACATTGCAGCTGGCATTGCGAACAAGCTGGCGCGAACCATGCTAAAGCGGTGCACTGAAAACTATCCGTACCAGTGCTATAAGTTTGGAAAACTGCGCCTTGCGGAGCCGCGGGATGCGTACGGTAAGTAAGGCACACCGCAAGTGCAGGCGTGACGAAGTTGTGCAACTTCACCACGGTCATAACTGGGCCGTCGGTTCTATCAGATCCCTCATCAGCCAATGCGTCATGCCGCACTCAGCCGCCAGCCTTGAGCCCCCCAAACCAATTCATGCGTAGGCGCTATCCCCTCCAAAAACGCCTCATCATGCGACACCACCACCATCGCCCCGGGATACGCTCGCAGCGCCTTCTCCAGCGCTTCCGCCGACTCAATATCCAGATGATTTGTCGGCTCATCCAGCAGTAGCAACTGCGCAGGTGTTTTCCGCCACAACGCGCACGCCAGCGCAGCCTTCAGGCGCTCCCCGCCGCTCAATGTCGCGGCGGGCGCGTTGACCAGATCAGGCCCTAGGCCCAGCAATGCCAATCGGCTGCGAAGTTCGCCTTGCGCTAACGTGGCGCCCAGCGCGTGCAGTGTCTCCAGCAGGTTTTGGTTTTCCGGAATGACGGACGCCCGCTGGTCCAGCATGGCGGTCGGCACGCGGACGTCGCATACGCCTTTGAGCGGCGTGAGTTCCCCCGCCAGCATCGACAGCAACGTACTCTTGCCGCAGCCGTTGGGCCCGCGGATGGCCAACCGGAACGGGCCCGACAAGGTCACCGTCAGCGCACACACGTCTGCTGGATAGGGCGGTTTCGCATTCTCCAGATGCAAAACACGGCGACCCTGCGGCACCGCGGTTTCGGGCAAAGCCAGTGCGATGGCGGCCGATTGATCGATCTCTGCAGCGGCCTGCCTTGCCGCGTTCTCCAAAGCGGCAACGGTGTCCCGCCGCCGTATGTTCTCGCGGCCGGCATGCGCTTGGGCATTGGCCTTCTTCATGCCCAGCAGAATCGGGGCCTGGTTCGTATCCCGGGCCTTGCGGCCTTCGCGGGCGTTGCGTTGTTGTTGGGCGTCGTGCTGTTGGCGCAGCGCGCGCAGGGTGGCGGCGCGATTGTTGCGTGCGTGTGCCAGGGATGCTTCCCGCGCGGCGTTCAGGCGGTCTCGATGGTCGCGGTAGGCGGTGTAGTTGCCGGAGTGCACGGAGAGCGTGCCGCGATCGAGTTCGACGATGCAGGACATGGCGCCGAGCAGCTTTTTGTCATGGCTGACGACAATCAAGCCGCCGCGCCAGGCGGCGATCTGGTCCATGAGCCAGTGGCGGGCGCCTGCGTCCAGATGGTTGCTGGGTTCGTCCAGCAGCAAGGCGTCGGGGTTCTGCATCAGGGCGCCGGCGAGCGCGACGCGGGTGAGTTCGCCACCGCTGGCCATTGAGGCGGGGTGACCGGGTCCCCACGCGGGCAAGCCGGCGTCGGCGAGTATGCGGGTCCATTCATCGTGGATGCGCCAATGGCCGTCGGCCACATCGAAGTCTGACTGGCGAGTGCTGCCGGCGTCGATGTTGGACAAGGCCTGCAGGATCGGCGCAACGCTGGCGATGTCCGCCAATGTGGTGCCGGCGGTTCGCGGTTGTTCCTGAAGCACGTAGGCGATGCGGCCGCGGCGGAGGATGCGACCGGACTGCGTGGCCATGCTTCCGTGCGCCAGGCGCAGCAGCACGGATTTGCCCGCACCGTTACGGCCGATGAGGCCGTGTCGAGTTGCCGCGAAGTCGTGGCTGACGTCGTTCAGCAAAATGCGGCCGTCGGGCAACGCATGGCTGACGTGTCGCAGGCTGAGGAAAGGCGCCGATGATTGCGGCTGAGGATGCGCCGCCGCGGGCGCGCGAAAAGACTGGGCCATATGAAGCTCTCCGGAGTCGACAAAACGCGTTGCGCAGCGCGCAAGCGGTGAACAGAGGGAGGGCTTAGAGGGTCATGGCCGGACGGGTCTCCGCGGTAAAACCAGGTGGACGGTTTGAAGGACTCGGCGCTGGAAAGTTCCGAGCGCAACGTACGCAGTGTATTTCAATGGGCCGTACGCCCGAATGCGCACGAATCGTTGGCAACCGCGAGCGGCACGGGTTTCGTAGCGCACGAGGCCTTCATATAAAAATGCGCTAATCGCATCGGGGTTTCGAACGTTTCGATGTTAGAAGCTTTACTGCTTCACGTGCTTCGACGTTCGGACGGATTGGCGTTTCAAAAGCTTCGATGCATCAATCTTCCAGCATCCGCAAATCCGGCGGCCGATTCTCAATGATGGCTTCCATACTGAAGAACCCCGTCACCGTGGACAGCTCAAAATCCGTGATCAGCTTCTGATAGAACCGGTCGTACCCGACCATGCCGCGGCAGACGACTTTGATCAGATAGTCCCAGTCGCCGCCAATGCGATAGAACTCCGTGACCTCGGGCAGCCGCTCGACATGTTGGCGGAATCCGTCAGCCCAGGCCTTGGCATGGTGGCTGGTGCGGATCATGACGAATACGGTGAGGTCCAGGCCCAGCGCAACCAGGCTGACCTCGGCCCGGGTGCCGCGAATGATGCCGCAGGCGTTCAATCGTTGCAGCCTGCGCCAGCACGCATTTTGCGAGAGGCCGACGCGATCCGCGAGCTCGCGCTGCGACAGGGCGCCATCCTTTTGCAGGCAACTGATGATACTCAGATCAAGTTTGTCTATTTTTTCCATAAACTCGATCATATGACCCGTTGCTATAAATTAATAGCAAAAAAACGGTGATGTTTCATTCAGGCTTCCATCGTATGATAGTTGCGAACCGTTTGGATCAGATCTCCCATGAATATGCCTTTTGCCGAGGCGCCGGTGCGCGCCTCGGCTTCTCCGTTGCAGCAATTTCAAGACAGCCTGAAAGTCCCCGATATCGCCGCGGCGCTTGCCGATGGGCTTATCGGCAAGGACGCCAGCATTGACGGGCCTTTTGGCTCCAAGCCTCTGGTCTACGCCGATTACGTCGCGTCGGGCCGGGCGTTGATGCAGGTGGAGCGCTTTGTCCTTGAGCAGGTGCTGCCTTACTACGCGAATTCGCATACCGAAGCCTCCTTCTGCGGCGGCTTCATCACACGTCTGCGGCGCGAGGCGCGCGCTGCGATTGCGCGGTGCTGCGGCGCCGGCGACGAGCATGCGGTGATTTTTTCGGGTTCGGGCGCAACCGCCGGCATCAACCGCCTGGTCCATCTGTTCGGCGTGAGCGCGGCGGTGGCTGCCGGCCGGACGGTCAGGGTGATCATCGGGCCGTACGAACACCATTCGAACATCCTGCCGTGGCGCGAATGCGGCGCGGACATCGTCGAACTGGCGGAAAGCCCGGAAGGCGGGCCGGATCTGGCGCAGTTGGCGCAAGCGCTGAATGCGCCGGACGATGCGTTGGTCGTTTGCGCGCTGTCGGCGGCGTCGAACGTGACGGGCATCGTGGCGGATGTCGCCGGCATTACGCGGCAGGTCAAGGCTGCCGGCGCGAAGATGCTGTGGGACTATGCGGGCGGCGCACCGTACCTGCCCATCCGGATGTCGCCCGCGCCTGATGCGCAGATCGACGCCATCGTGTTCTCACCGCATAAGTTCATTGGCGGCCCGGGTGCCTCGGGTGTGCTGATCGTGCGCCGCGATGCGGTGCTCGACACGACGCCGACTTGGCCGGGGGGCGGCACGGTCAAGTTCGTGTCGCCTGCCGGACATGATTACAGCGGCAGTCTGGAGTCGCGGGAAGAGGCGGGCACGCCGAATGTGGTGGGGGATATCCGCGCCGCGTTGGTGGTGCTGGTGAAGGAGGCGTTGGGCGCCGACTTCATGCAGCAGCGTCATGCGCATTTTGTGCAACGTGCGCTGGCAGGCTGGAAGGGTGTGGAACGCCTGGAGCTGCTGGGCTCGCTGACGGCGGATCGCCTGCCGATTTTTTCTTTCCGGGTGCGCGACGGCAAGGGTGGGTTCGTGCATCAGCAACTGGTGACGCGCATGCTGAGCGATCGCTACGGCATTCAGGCTCGCGGCGGATGCGCCTGCGCTGGGCCCTATGTGCATCGCCTGCTGGATATCGACGAAGCGCAGTCGCTGCAGATGCGGCAGGCCATTCTGGATGGCCGCGAGATCGAAAAGCCCGGCTTTGTCCGGTTGAATTTCAGCGCGCTGCTGTCGGACGCGAAGGCGGATTTTATTCTGGAGTCGGTGCTTGCGCTGGCGGCGGATGCGCCCGAGTACGAACACTTGTACGGCTTCGACCCCAGTCGCGCGATATTCTTTCCGCGCGATACGGAGAAGAAGGCGGCGTGAACAGGCATTGACGGTGACTGCGATTGCGGCCGCTCGGCGACCGCAATCGCAACGTCTGCCTGGGTCGCTGCAATTTGAACATCGCGACGAGAACACTGCGACGCCATCCACGCAAAAGCGCCGCAGCCGCAATGGCGTTCGCCGCCGGTTTCCATCGCAGCGGTCGCAAACCCACGGCCTGCGAGCCAGCTTCTTCTTAATCCTTCATCTGCAGACCGCAGACGCGGATCCACGAGGCCTTCATGCCCGTGAGATCGTCGGAGGCGCCCGTCAGCGTGCGCGTGACCTGATCCGAGAACGTCACGCCTTTGCGGCGGCAGGCTTCGAATTCGTCGCTCAGCGCAAAGCGCGCATCCAGCAGGTCCAGCCGGCCCTGGCATAACTCCCGATTCAGCTCCAGATTGTTCGCCGCCTCGCGCGTGCGTTGGGCGTCTTGCGCCTGATTGATGCGCGCCAATTCGGCATCGACACGCGCGATGCAGGCGTCGTCGGCCAATGCGGGCGCGCTGGCGCAGGCCGCGGTGATCAGAAATACGGCGAGGGACGTTCGATGAAATACGGCCATGCGAAAGGACCTTGGTGTTACGCGATGAATGGCTTGCATGATAACTGCTGCGTGATGCCGCCACGGCGGGTGAGTCCGGCGGTTTTCGGTGCCTTGCGGCAACACTGTGTATGAGCGGCCGGTGTGGGCATTAAAGTTCTTCGCCCTTGTTACCGTTAACGCCGATACAGCGTTCACCGACTCTCCAGGGAATCAATTTCATGTTCAATATCATCTCTATCGTCTTGACGATCGTCGCATTGATTGCCTGGGCCGTGCATCGCCAGCAGAAGCGGCACAAGGCGCTGTTGGCAAAGTTTCGCGAACACAATCAGAGATTGGGCACGTCCTTTCCGGAAACCAGCGTGGACAGCGAGCTGATACTCAGCGACAAGGCCAGAAAGGTCGTCATTGCGTTCGATCCGCAAAGCCAGAAGCTGTGCATGGTCGAGGGCGCAAAGGATCCGGGCGAAGTCCTCGACTTTTCTTACATCCGCCGGTGGCAGCTTAAATGGACCGAAAAGTCGGGCAACGGAAACCTTTCGTTCATCAACGTCCACTTCGACTTTTCCAC
This sequence comes from Achromobacter sp., assembly GCA_032015805.1. Taxonomy (GTDB): domain Bacteria; phylum Pseudomonadota; class Gammaproteobacteria; order Burkholderiales; family Burkholderiaceae_B; genus Achromobacter. The sequence continues at coordinate 5,944 of DALZRX010000032.1, read as the reverse complement.
CAACGATTTGAAAAGGCCGTTGATCCGCATTCCCGTCGCGGGCAAAGGTTATGGCGACACGTGGAATAGCCGCCTGGGAATTCTGCTGGGGGCGTAAAAGCGCCCTGATATTCGGCACGCTGCACAAGGCAGCGTGGCACAGGCATGAGTCACTGTGCAAAAAGCCAGTTTACCGATCCCCAGAACCGTCCCGCCGTCGTTCACGGATCAATGGCTTGCGAAGCCTGGGTTGTCGTTCCCTTTTAGCCGGCCAAGCCTGCTGCCAGGCGCCCGATGCGGCGCCCTGGCGGCGGCGTGGCGTGCAGGCACCCTCAGGCTTGTGCCGCGGGCTCCAGCGGCGCCACGGCGGCGCCCTGAATTTTGTGACGCGCCAGCGCCTCGGCGACAAAGCCGGATTTCTTCATGGCCTCGACATAGGCGGACAGGTAGGCGCTGGCCTTGTCGCCGCGGCTCTTGGGCACGCCCATGGCCTGGCGGATCAGCATGAAATGGCCGTCCAGAAGGCGCAATCCGCCCAGGCGCTGCGCGTCGGCTTCGAGCTGCTGCTTCACGCCGGCGGCGACTTCCATGTTTTCCTGCACGAAGGTGTCGACGACAGCGGGCGACGTGGGGGCGCGGAAAATCTCGGCGTGCTTGAGTTCGCGCGTCAGGTACAGGTCGTAGGCGCTGCCCTTGCCGACCACCACGCGCTGGCCCGGCCGGTCGACCTCGTCCATGCGGGCGATGGGCGAGTCCTGGCGCACCAGGTAAGCGCCTTCAATGACGACGTACGGCGCGGTGAAGGCGATCTGCTCGCCGCGCAGGGGGTCGATCGCGAAAAAGCCCACGTCGGCCTGCTCGGCCGCGACGGCATTGACGGATTCGCCGGCGGACTTGAAGACGACGAGTTCCAGTTTGACGTCCAACCGGCGCGCCAGTTCGGTCGCCAGGTCCACCGACACGCCGCCGGGCTGGCCGGTGGCGGGGTCGGTATTGGCGAGGATCGGATTGCCCAGGTTGATGGACGCGCGCAGCACGCCGGTCGGGGCGAAGGCAGACAGCATTTCGTGATCGGTCTTCATGGCTTCCTTGCTGAATGGGACGCGCCGCCGGGGCGCGGTCGATGCAAGAGGATAGCCCCAAAGCCGATGGCGCTGCGATGCCTTATTGGGCGCGCCGCAACACGTAATGGCCCGCGAGCGGGCCGGTGGGACGCGTGCCGTCGCGGTACAGCATCGTTACCTGATTCTCGCCGACGAAGTAACGTTGGCTATCGCCCGCGGCGTCCAGGCGGATCGTGCTGCCGTCGGATTCCCAACTGAAGGTGCCCGTCACGATCTCGGGCTGCGGCTGGCGATCCATATACTGGGTAAGCTTTTCGTAGCGGCCATCCTTCATCAACGTCAGGCGAGTGCGGATGCCGGGGCAGTCCGCGCAGGGCAGGATGCCCTCATAGCTCCCCGGCCAGTCGAGCGAGTTGCGAGCCGTGTGGTTGTCCACCGGCACGGAGCGGGCAGTGATGGGCTTGGAAGGGGCACAGCCGGCAAGTAGCGCAAGACTCAGGGTGCAGGTCAGGGTGGTTTTCATCATGGCGAGCTCCTGTTTTGACGGACTGACTGAGGGCCAGACGCTCATTCACGATACGGACAGTAACTGGCCTATGCTGAAACCGGATGTAAGACCTGTACATCGGCCAGGCGCCTACCCCGCCGGGGCGAGCCTGCAGTAAGCTCGGCCTTCGTTGCGCGCGGAAGGCGGCATCGGGCCGCCGGCGCAGTCACAGGACGACACGCATGAAAGGCGAACACCATTACACCGTTAGGGTCGACTGGACCGGCAACACCGGCGCGGGCACTGCCGGGTACGCGGCGTACTCCCGCGATCACGTCATCCAGGCGGCGGGCAAGCCCGATGTGCCTGGATCGGCGGATCCCGCCTTTCGGGGCGATCCGGCGCGCTGGAATCCCGAAGACATGCTGGTGGCGTCGCTGTCGGCCTGCCACAAGCTTTGGTACCTGCACCTGTGCGCGGTGGAAGGTGTGACGGTCGAGGCCTACCGCGACGAGGCGCAGGGCGTCATGGTGGAAGACCCCACGCGCGGCGGCGCGTTCTCGCAGGTCACGTTGCGGCCGCAGGTCACCATCCGGGCCGGCGATGACGCGGCGCTGGCCGAGCAACTTCATGAACGTGCGCATCATTTTTGCTTCATTGCCAACTCGGTGAATTTTCCGGTGCGTTGCGAGCCGCGCATCGTGACCGCCGGCTGAGGGAGCGGTAGCGCGTTTGGCGGTAGACTCGCTGCCAACCGCACCTTGGAACTGCCATGACATCCGCCCTCATCGTGATCGACGTTCAACGCGCGTTGTTCGAGACGTCGCCGCCACCCTTCGAGGCCGCGCAGGTCGTGGAACGCATCAACGCGCTGGCAACCCGTGCCCGCGCGGTGGGTGTGCCAGTCATCTATGTCCAGCACGAAAGTCCCGGATCGGACCTCGCGCACGGTGAGCCGGGGTGGGACCTGGACACCCGGCTCGCGCCCGCCGCGAATGACATCCGCGTCCGCAAGACGACGCCGGATTCGTTTCTGCGCACGGACCTCGCGCAGGTGCTGGAGAGACTGGGCGCAAAGCAGCTCGTGGTGTGCGGCTACGCCACCGAGTTCTGCGTGGACACGACCGTGCGGCGCGCGGCGGGGCTGGGTTTGCCGGTCACGCTGGCGGCCGACGCGCACACCACGCACGACAAGCCGCACGCGGGCGGCGGGCAGATCCGGGCGCACCACAATGCGACGCTGCCGGCCATCTCGAGCTTTGGCGTGAACATCACCGCCGTGCCGGCCGCTGAACTCTTTATGGGCGCCGCGCCGCGATGAACGTGATGGATCCCGAGCTGCTGGGCCTGTTGGTGACGCGCGACATGCCGTTCGGCAAGTACAAGGGACGGCTGATCGCCGATCTACCCGGGCCGTACCTGGCGTGGTTTGCCCGCAAGGGCTTTCCGCCCGGTGAGCTGGGCCGCCTGCTGGCCCTGATGCACGAGCTGGATCACAACGGCCTCGCGCCGCTCCTGGAACCTCTGCGCAAGACCCCCCGCGCACCGCGGCCCTGACCGGAAACGGCAGGAAACAACTGACGCGCATCGTGTAGCGTCTTGGCACGACGCGGCAGGGCAGCCGGGACTACCATAAGGCGGCGCGCGTGGGCCCCGGCCCGGCGCTGACTCATCGAAAAGAGGTCGCCATGAACAAACCCATGAACAAGAAATCCGTCTCCACCTTTTTGCTGGCCGCGATGTGCGCGGCGGGCGCCGTGCAGGCTCAGACCGCCGCGCCCGGCGCCACGCAGGAAATGCAGTTTCCCTCGGCCCAGGGCAGCATTTCGCCGCCGTCCACGCTGCGCATGACGGTCACGCCCGAAGCCCCGCCGCCCGCCGCGATCCGCGACACGCCCCAAAGCCAGGCCGAGTTCCAGCGCTGCCGCATGGTGTCGGACCGTGCAGCCACGTCCAACGCGCAGATGCAGGCCGGCGTGGAGCAATGCCTGCGCGAGCTGGAGCAGCGCCGCCAGCAGCAATAGGCCGGGGAATGCATGGCCGGAGCCAGAGCGGGTACACTTGTGCGCCGTTTTGCTCTAAACGCCTGAATTCCCATGATTTCCACCGCCTGCGGCGTCGACTTCGGCACTTCCAATTCCACTGTCGGCTGGAGCCGTCCCGACCAACATGCGCTCCTGGCGCTGGAGGATGGCAAGACGACCTTGCCGTCTGCCATCTTCTTTCATGATGAAGACGCCGAGGTCAGCTATGGCCGGGCGGCCATCTCGGACTACCTGGCAGGCTACGACGGGCGTCTGATGCGCTCCATGAAAAGCTTGCTGGGCAGCTCGCTCATCGACGGCTCGACGGAAGTGCAGGGCCGCTCCATCCCGTTTCGCGTACTGTTGACGCGCTTCATCGCCGAATTGAAGGCACGGGCCGAGACAGCCGCCGGCCGCGGCTTTACCCGGGCCGTGCTGGGCCGTCCGGTGTTTTTCGTGGACGACCACCCCGAGGCCGACAAGACGGCCCAGGACACGCTGGAAGAGATTGCGCGCAGCGTGGGTTTTACCGACATCGAATTCCAGTTCGAGCCGCTGGCGGCCGCTTTCGACTATGAGTCGCAGATCAGCCGCGAGGAACTGGTGCTGGTGATCGACATCGGCGGGGGCACGTCGGACTTTTCGCTGATCCGGCTGGGACCGGACCGGGCGGCCAAGCCCGATCGCCGCGACGACATCCTGGCTTACGGCGGCGTGCACATCGGCGGGGTCGATTTCGACAAGCAGCTCAGCCTGGCGCACGTGATGCCGCTGCTCGGACTGGGCAGCCAGTTGCGGAGCGGCAAGGACGTGCCGTCCACGCAGTACGGCAACCTGGCCTGCTGGCACACCATCAACCAGGCATACACGCGCAAGGCGGCCGAACACTTTGCCTATATCCGCGCCGAGGCCGGCGACCGTCAGAAGATCGATTTGCTGCTCAACCTGGTGAAGGAGCGGGCGGGCCATTGGGTAGCCGTGCAGGTCGAGGAAGCCAAGATCGCACTGTCCGACGCGCCCGCCGCGCGCATCGACCTGTCGCGCGTGGCGCCTGACCTGGGCGTGGAAGTGACGCGCCCGTCGTTCGACGCCAGCGTCGGCCGGCTGATCGAGAAGGTCGAGACCACCGTCGGCCAGTTGCTGCGCGACGCCGGCGTGTCGACAGCGGACGTGGACACCGTCTTCTTCACGGGCGGCTCGAGCCGCGTGCCGCGCCTGCGCGAAAGCGTATCGCGGCTGGTGCCCGAGGCGCGCAGCGTCGAGGGCGATCTGTTTGGCAGCATCGGAGCCGGCCTGGCGCTGGACGCCGCGCGCAAGTTCGGTTGACGGGCGGGGCGGCGGGGCGATGGTAAGCTCGCCAGGCGAGCCTGCAATGGCCGGCCGTCCCTCCCAGCCCATGATCCAGACGTCCTCATGACCCGCCCAACCGATACCCATCTCGTCGAAACGCTGCTCTCCAGCGAGGCGCCGTACGACGGCAATTTCCTGAAGATCCGCCGCGACACCGTCAGCCTGCCAAACGGCCATACCGGCATCCGCGAATACGTGGTGCATCCCGGGGCGGTTGTGGTGATTCCGCTGCTGGATGACGGCCGGGTCTTGCTCGAGCGCCAGTTCCGCTATCCCATCGGGCGCGTGATGACGGAGTTCCCTGCGGGCAAGCTGGATCCCGGCGAGGATCCGCTGGTGTGCGCCAAGCGCGAGCTGCTCGAGGAAACGGGTTATACCGCCGGCCAGTGGGCTCATGCCGGCGCCTTGCATCTGGCGATCGCGTATTCCACCGAAATCATCCATATCTTTTTTGCGCGCGGGCTGCGGGCGGGGGAACGCCAGCTCGACCAGGACGAGTTCCTGGACGTGATCAGCACGCGGCCGGAAGACCTGATCCAATCGTGCAGCAAGGGCGAGGTCACGGATGCCAAGACGCTGACCTGCGTGCTGTGGATGCAGAACGTGCTGTCTGGCGCCTGGAAGCTGGACTGGCAGGACAACGCCGCCTGAGCGGCGTCCGCGGCCCCGCTTCCCATGTCCTCGCACCCGGTTCTGCTCCAGCCTTCCGGCCTGCGCTTTGACGCGCCGGCCGGCACGTCTGTGCTGCTTGCCGCACAAGCGGCCGGCATCAAACTGCCCAGTTCGTGCCGCAACGGCACCTGCCGCGCGTGCATGTGCCTGATGCTGGAAGGATCGGTGGTGTACGGCATCGAATGGCCAGGCTTGTCGCGCGACGAAAAGGAAGAGGGCTGGATCCTGCCGTGCGTGGCCCAGGCGGCGTCGGCGCTGGAAATCCAGGCGCTTGGCGCCACGCCGATCGAAACGCCGCCGCCGGCCGTTCGCCCGCTTACCGGCGCCAGGCGCTGATCGCGCCCACAGGCAAGAGCGCGGCGGCCATG
>DALZRX010000031.1:3888-18480 GCA_032015805.1 Achromobacter sp. | reverse complement strand
CGGCAATGACGGCATCCGCGACACCTGGACGCCGTATGGCAGTCCCGACATGCTGGAACGCGCAGCGCTGATCGGGCTGCGCAACGACCTGCGCCGCGACGATGAGATCGAGTGGGCTTTCGAATGCGTGACGCGCGCCGCCGCCCGCGCCTGTGGGTTTGCGGGTTACGGTCTCGTCCCTGGCGCGCGTGCCGACCTGGTGCTGGCCGATGCCGGCTGCGTTGCCCAGGCGGTGGTGCAGCGCGCGCCCCGGCGCCTGGTTGTGTCCAACGGTGTGGTCGTGGCGCGCAACGGCGAAGACGCCATCGCCTAGCGGGCAGCCCCCCTGGCTGCCGATGCGCCCAGGCCGAGCTGCGACTCGGCCAGTTCCGCGAAGGCCCGCATCAGTTCGGACCGTACCCCCGAACGTAGCCAGATGGCGCCCACCGTCCGCACCGGACACGGCTCGGGCAGCGGCCAGCGTTTCACGTGAGCGCCGGGCGTGCCCGTGCTGGCCCAATCCGGCAGCAGCGCAACGCCCAACCCCTCGGCCACCAGTTTGGCAATGGACTCAATGCCGTCCAGCTCAAATCGGACCCGCGGCCGCAGGCTGCGCGCACGCAGGTAGTCGTCCGCCATTTTCCCGCCCACCACGCTGCGGTCGTAGCAGATGTACGGTTCGCGGGCGATGACGGCCAAAGGGTCGTCGACCTCCATCTCTGCCGGCGTGACCAACACCAGCGGTTCGTGGCGCAGATCGCGCCACGCGCAAGTCTTGGGAAGGGGAAACAGCGGGTGCACCAGCAGCGCGCCATCCAGTTCGCCGGACAGCACCTTGCTGTAGAGCAGCGTGGTGGGCGCCGGTTCTATATAGATCTCGATGCCCGGGTGCCGCGCGACCCAGGTGCGCAGTACCGGCGGCATGATGCCCGTCAGCGCGGTGGGCGTGGCGCCCAGGCGCAAGGGGCCCGCAGGCAGATCGGTGTCCGAGGCGGCCGAGCGCAGGTCTCGCACGTCGCGCAGGATGGCTCGCGCACGTTCCAGGATGCGCACGCCGGCGGGCGTTGGCTTGACCGTGCGGCCCGAACGCGCAATCAGCGCGCTGCCCACGTCGGTTTCCAACGCGCGCAACCGCTGCTGCACCGTGGCAGGCGTCAGGCCCTGATGCCGGGCGGCCTGGGCGATGGAGCCCAGTTCCACCACGTGCACATACGTCTGCAGAAATCTCGAATCCAAAGCGGCTTGTCTCTTCAGAAGATGGTTTTTCCATATTCTAAAGATGCATGACGATAATTGTTGTTTTCTTTGGCGGCGGGAAGAATACGTCCAGGCGATCAGGCAGCGCGCGGCGCGCCGGTCGGCCCAGTCGATTTCACCGTTACCAAGGAGCCTCCCGTGCCCATTATTGAATCCATAGACGTATGCGCCGCGGCGGTGCCTCTGGATAAAGTCACCTCGTTTTCCAACCGCACCGTTTCCACCCGGCACTACGGCCTGGTCAAGGTCCGCTCCACCGATGGCGTCGAGGGCATCGGCTTTTGCTATGTCGGCAGCGCTGGCGGCGCGATCTTCGAGGCGGCCGTCCAGAGCCTGCTGGCGCCCGTGCTGCTCGGCAAGGACTCGCACGCCGTCGAAGGCCTGTGGAATGCCATGTACCAGGAAGCGCTGCTGCAGGGCCGGCAGGGTACGGTAATGCGCGCATTGAGCGCGCTGGATATCGCGCTGTGGGACCTGAACGCCAAGACGGCGGGCCTGCCGCTGCATAAGTTCCTGGGTGCGGTCGAACTGGAATCAGTGCCGGCCTACGCCAGCGGCGGCTACTACCTCGATGGCAAGACCCCGCAACATCTGGGCGAGGAAATGGCGAGCTACGTGGCCAAGGGTTTTGGCGCCGTCAAGATGAAGACCGGCCGCCTGTCGCCGCGCGAGGAAGAAGCGCGCCTGAAGGCCGCGCGCGAAGCCGTGGGCCCGGACGTCGAACTGATGATGGACTGCAATAACGCCTGGCAGGACGTGACCCAGGCCATGCAATACATTCGCCGCTTTGAACAGTACGAACCGTATTTCATCGAAGAGCCCTTCGGTCCCGATGACGTCGACAGCCACGCCAAGCTGGCGCGCCTGACGCATCTGCCGATCGCCACCGCCGAGATCGGCTACGGCCGCTGGTATCACAAGGAACTGCTGGACAAGGGCGCCGCCGGCATCCTGCAGACGGACGCGGCGGTCTGCGGCGGCATTACCGAGTGGAAGCGCATCGCCGCCACCGCCGCCAGCTATGGCGTGGTGGTGTGCCCGCACTGGTTCCATGACGTGCACGCGCCGCTGGTCGCGGCCACGCCCAACGCGCGTTATGTCGAGTTCTTCTGGGACGACCAGGTCCTGAACTTCCGCAAGCTGGTTGATCGCCAGTTGTCCCACAAGCAGGGCCGCGTGATCCTGCATCAAGAACCGGGATTGGGATTCGGCTTTGACGAGCGGATGGTTGAACGCTTCGGCAAGTGGACGCGCGTCGCCCGCTGACGACGCCCGCGGGCGGCATGCGTTCAAGCATTGCGTAGCAGGAAAAGGTCTGCATCCAGGCCGCGCGAGACGGCCGGATGCAAGCCGGATGCAACAGAGGCAGGAGTGTCCACATAACCAGTTGCCGGCCTTTGGACCGGCGCGCGAGGAGACAACAATGCAACGTAGGCAATTCATGACCAGCGCCGCGGCGCTGGGGGCGGCGCTGGTGCTGCCATCGGCGGCGCGGGCACAGGACATGCCGTCCGGGCCGGTGAAGATCGTGGTGGGGTTTCCCGCCGGCGGCGGCACCGACGTGCTGGCCCGGCTGCTCGGACAAAAGCTGGGCGTGCTGTGGAACATGCCGGTCATCGTCGAGAACCGCGCGGGCGCGGCCGGCATCATTGCGGCCGAACAGGTCGCCCGGCAACCCAGCGACGGCAATACCCTGCTGATGGCGCACGTGAACAGCCACGGGATCGCGCCGGGCCTGCAGCCCAAGCTGGCGTATTCGGTGGACAAGGACTTCACGCCCATCGCCCTGGTGGGCAAGACGCCCACTATCCTGATCGGCGGCGCCAGCCAGCCGGCCAAGACCCTGCCGGAACTCGTCCAACTCTGCCGCGCCCAGCCGGGCAAGATCGTGTTCGGTTCCGCGGGCAGCGGATCGGCCCAGCATCTGGCGCTGGAAATCTTCAAGGCGCGCGCCGGCATCGACGTGCTGCACGTGCCCTACAAGGGATCGGCGCCGCTGATGAACGACCTGCTGGGCGGCCATGTGCAGTATTGCTTCGAGGGCATGACGACGGCCACGCCGCTGATCCAGTCCGGCAAGGTGATCGCCCTGGCTCAGACGCTGCAGAAGCGGTCCAAGAGCCAACCCGCCGTGCCGACCGTGGCGGAGCAGGGCTATCCGGGTTTCGAGGCCAGCATCTGGTTCGGCATGGTCGGCCCGGGCGGGATGCCCGTCGCCATCGTCCAGCGCATGAACCGCGACATCGACCAGGTGCTGGCGATGCCCGACGTGCAGGAAAAGCTGGCGCAGGTGGGGGCGGAAGACGGCGGCGGCGGCGTGCAGCGCTTTGCCGACTTCATGAAGAGCGAACAGCAGAAGTACGCGAAGACGATCCAGGACGCGAAGATCGTCGCCGAGGGCTGACGCGCGCGCTTACCTTGCCTCGGGATCCACCCAGCCCGCCGTCGCCGAGATCGAGCGGGCCTTTTCGCTGAGCAGCCGCGCGGTGTCCGATTCCAGATCGTCGTCCACGGCGCCCACCGGCCCCATCAGCGTGATGGCCGCCTTCATTTCGCCCAGCATGTCGAAGATGGGCGCCGACAGCGAGGTGAAGTGCGGCAGCAGCGCGTGGCGGCAGCGGCTGATGTGGTGCTTCTGCACTTCGTCGCGGATGGCCTGGACGTCCGCCATCGTGTAGGCGTTGCCGGCCGTGCCGCCGTGGCTCTCCGGCACTGACGAGGCCATTTCCTGCTCCAGCAGCTCGCGGGTCAGCGCATCCGGCAGGTGCGCCAGGAAGTTGCGGCCCAGGGCAGACGACAAGAGGGGCATCACCGTGCCCACGCGCAATTCCAGCAAGGGCCGGCCGCGGCTGCCTTCCACGCGGTACACGATCGTGGGGCCCTTGTTGCCCCACACGCCCAGGAACACGGTATGGCCGGTAGCCGCGGCCACCTCGGCCATGATCGGCCGCGCGGTCGTGAACACGTCGAACTGCTCCAGGGCCGCCAGCCCCAGCCGCAGCGCATACGGACCCAGCCCGTAGTGGCCGGTGTCGGCATGCTGCTGCACCACGCCCACCTTCTGGAAGCTCACCAGGTAATGGTGGACGTTCGGCACCGTCAGTTCACAGGCGTCGGCAATCTCCTTCAGCGGCATCGGACGGCCGATCTTGCGGATGACGTCCAGGATCCTGAACCCCACCTCGATCGACTGGATGCCCCTACGCGCCGTGGCGGGCGCCTCGTCCGAATTCTTTTCAGCCTTGCCGGCGGGCCGTGCCATTGCTGCCTCCACTGTGTTTGTGGCGGCAGTGTAGCAGCGGCCCCGCCGTGCCTTGCCCCCGCCGCGCCGGGTTTCCCCTAGCTTTTTCGGGTCCGGTTTTAAGTTTGATAATAGTTAATGCGTACAGCAGTATCAATCTAAAACGACAGGGGAAAGCAAGCATGGAAGCAAATGTCGCAATGCCCAGAATCGACGCCGGGCCGGCGCTCAGCCGCAAGGAAGAGCGCCAGGTCGTGGTGGCCTCGACCCTGGGGACGCTGTTCGAGTGGTATGACTTTTTCATTTACGGGACGCTGGCCGTCTTCATGAGTCAGGTCCTGTTCCCGCAGGACAACCCGACGGTGGCGCTGCTGGCCGCGCTGGGCGCCCTGGCCGTGGGTTTCATCATCCGTCCGCTGGGCGCCGTGATGTTCGGCTACCTGGGCGACAAGCTGGGCCGCAAGTACACCTTCCTGATCACCGTCGTCATGATGGGCGGCGCGACCGTGCTGATCGGCTGCCTGCCCACTTATGAGTCGGCGGGCCACCTGTCCTGGATCCTGCTCCTGACGCTGCGGGTCGTGCAGGGCCTGGCGGTGGGCGGCGAGTACGGGGGCGCGGTCATTTACGTTGCCGAGCATTGCGAACCCCGGCGGCGGGGCCTGTTGACGGGGTGGATCCAGATCACCTCGTCGGCCGGTCTGATCCTGTCGCTGGTCGTGATCCTGTGCGTGCAAGCCTCGATGAGCGCCGAGGACTTCCGCCAGTGGGGCTGGCGCCTGCCGTTCATCCTGTCCATCGTCATGCTGGCCATTTCGATCTACGTGCGCGCCAAGCTGCACGAATCGCCGGTCTTCACGCGCATGAAGCAGCAGAACCGCCTGTCCAAGAACCCGATCAAGGAAACGTTTGGCCAGTGGCCCAGCCTGCGGCTCGTGCTGCTGGCGCTGATCGGCGTGACCGCCGGCCAGGGCGCCACCTACTTCACCGGCCAGTTCTACGTCATGATCTTCCTGCAGCAGGCCGTGCAGTTGGACCAGACCACGGTTTACACCCTGATCCTGATCGGCTTCATCATCGGCGCGCCCACCTTCGTGCTGTTCGGCTGGCTGTCGGACAAGCTGGGCCGCAAGTGGATCATGATGGCGGGCCTTTTCATTGGCGCTTTGGGTTACCACGCCATGTTCGACGTCCTGCTCAACGCCGGCAACCCGGCGCTGGCGCAGGCCATGCAGACGACGCCGGTTCGCGTGCATGCGGACACCAGCGGCGGCGCCTGCGACTTTGGGCTGCAGGCCGCCATGGTCGGCAGCCATGCCGACCACAAGAAGGTTTGCGTGCAGGCCAAGAAGTTCCTGGTCGGCAAGGGCATCAACTTTGAATATGCCGCGCCGATTCCGGGGCAGGAGATCGCGATGAGCGTGGGCGGCGCCACCGTCAACGGCTTTGACCGTGCAGCCTATGCCAAGGCCTTGACGGCAGCCGGCTACCCGGAAAAGGCGGATCCCGCGCGCATCGACCGTGCCACCATCATCCTGATCCTGGTGCTGATGACCGCCGTCGTCGCGATGGTCTATGGTCCGGTCGCGTCCTATCTGGTTGAATTGTTCCCCGCGCGCATCCGCTACACGGCACTGTCGTTTCCGTATCACATCGGCGCAGGCATTTTTGGCGGTATCGTGCCCTTTACCGCCACCTACCTGGCGCAGGCCAGCGGCAATATCTTCGGCGGCCTGATGTATCCGGTGGCTGTGATGGTGGTCGTCGGCGTCATCGGCAGCTTGCTGCTGCCGAACACGCGCGCGCAGGCCATCGACGAAGACCCGGTCCACTAACAAGAAAGCGAGCAGAGACATGTCCGTGCAAAAAACCTTCAAGGCCGCCGTCATCCAGGCGGCGTCCATTCCCACCGACAGCGTGGCCTGCGCCCAGAAGGCCGCTACGCTGATCCGGCAGGCGGCCGAGCAGGGCGCCCGCGTGCAGGTGTTCCCGGAGGCCTTCCTGGGCGGCTATCCCAAGGGCAATTCCTTCGGCGCGCCCATCGGCATGCGCAAGCCCGAAGGCCGCGACGCCTTTGCCAGCTATCACCAGCAGGCTATCCGCCTGGACGGTGAAGAGGTCGCGCTGGTGGCGCAGGCCGCGGCCGACACCGACAGCTTCGTCGTCATGGGCTGCATCGAGGCCGACGGCGGCACGCTGTACTGCACCGTGCTGTACTTCAACGGCCAGGCCGGCCTGGCGGGCAAGCACCGCAAGCTGATGCCCACCGCCGGCGAACGCCTGATCTGGGGCTTTGGCGACGGTTCCACGTTGCCGGTCATCGACACGCCCTACGGCAAGATCGGCGCGGTGATCTGCTGGGAGAACTACATGCCCATGCTGCGTATGTACATGTACAGCCAGGGCGTGGCCTTGTACTGCGCACCCACCGCGGACGACCGCGACACCTGGGTGCCCAGCATGCGCCACATTGCCCTGGAGGGTCGCTGCTACGTGCTGACGGCTTGCCAGCACCTGCGCCGCAGCGCCTATCCCGAGGACTTCGAATGTGCGCTGGGCGACGCGCCGGACACGGTCCTGATGCGCGGCGGCAGCGCCATCATCGGCCCCCTGGGCGAGGTGCTGGCCGGCCCGGACTTCTCGGACGAGACCATCCTGTACGCCGACATCGAGCCTAACCAGATCCTGCGCGGCAAGTACGACTTCGACGTGTCCGGGCATTACGCCCGTCCCGATGTCTTCCAGCTTCAGGTCGACACCCGCGAGAAGCGCGCCGTGTCGGCGGTCGGCTCCCCCGCCGCGCAACAGGAGGCCTGATCGATGCATTTTGATTTCAACGCCTTGCCGGCGCAGACGGTCTACAACATTCTTACCTCGACCGTCACGCCGCGTCCGATTGCGTGGGTCACCACCATGTCGGGCAAAGGCGTCGTCAACGCGGCGCCCTTCAGCTTCTTCAACGTGATGGGTCATCAGCCGCCGACGGTCGCCATCGGCCTGATGCGCCATCCCGCGGGTGAACTGAAGGATACGGGCGCCAACATCATTGAGAACGGCGAATTCGTGGTGAACCTGGTGCCCGAATCGCTGGTCCGCGAAATGAACGTGACCTGCGCCGATTACCCGGCCGACGTGGACGAGATGGCCGCGGCCGGCTTGACCGCGTTGGCGGCCACGCATGTCCGTCCGCCCCGCATCCAGGGCAGCCCGGTGTCGCTGGAGTGTGTCAGCCAGGCAACGGTGGTCACCGGTCCGCGCCAGATTGTGGTCATCGGGCGCGTGTTGGGCGCGCACGTCGACGACGCCTATGTGCGCGACGCCGAACGCGGCCATGTGGACACCCCGGGGTTGGGCCTTATCGCCCGCATGCATGGCAGCGGCTGGTATGCGCGCAGCACGGACACCTTCCAGCTGGCGCGACCGACCTCGCCACCCTGAGTTCAAGCGGCCTTCGGGCCGCTTTTTCATGGCCGGGGCAGCGGCGTTTTTACAACGCTGACGGCGCGATGCACGCAATGCGGAGAGCTTGCGTCAATATGGTCTGCATTTCGCCCGATGCCCCTGAAATCCGGACTGCTAGCATCCGTTCGACTGTCGCGGGAAACCTCGAAAATCCGAACTCTCCGACGGCACTTCTCAGACACAACGAACACCATTATTGGGGGCGGATAACCAGGGGCTTGCGAGCATCTGGGTTGAACGGGCGGCGGCGCAATTTCGCCGCCCAGGCATCCGCCCCGAGCGCGCATTCACGCTTGCCCTGGAAGTCGCCGGAGGCAGTATGAAAAACTTGAAGCTTGGAACCCGCCTGGCGGGTGGTTTCGCCGTCTTGCTGGCCATGATCATGGTCATGTGCATCGTCGGGCTCGTCAGCCTGGCCAATATCAACGAATCGGTTGAAACGCTGACGCAGCGTTCCCTCACCAAGGAACGGCTGATCAACGACTGGGCGCGCAACATCCAGTCCGGGGTCACCCGGACCACCGCGATCGCCAAGAGTGCCGACGCCAGCCTGGCCGGCTTTTTTGCCGAGGAAGCGGCGGCGTCGTCCCGCAACTCGTCGGCCTTGCAACAGAAGATCGAGCCGCTGATCGAGAGCGACGAGGAAAAGTCGCTGTGGCAAGGGATCAGCAAAGCGCGCGGCGATTACCTTCGCACCCGCGACGGCATCTTCAAGGCCAAGCAGGAAGGAAATGTGGACGCGGCCAACAAGATCTTCACGCAGGAGTTCGTGCCCGCGACGCGCCAGTTCATCGACAACATCACGCGCCTGTCCGAATTGCAGCGCGCCGACATCGACGTGCGGGCCACGGAGATCGCAGGCGCTTACGGCACCGCAAACCTGTGGATGATCGTGATCGGCTCCTTCGCCGTGGTGATCGGCCTGCTGCTGTCCGTGTTGCTGACGCGCAGCATCACCCGGCCGCTGTCCGACGCCGTGCGCGTGGCGCGCACGGTCGCGGCGAACGACCTGACCAGCACCATCGTCGTGCGATCGCGCGATGAGATCGGACAGTTGATGCAGGCGCTGGAATCCATGAACGCCAACCTGGCAAGCACGGTCGCGCGGATCCGCACCGGCGTGGACAGCATCGCGTCGGCCTCCAGCGAGATCGCGGCGGGCAACACCGACCTGTCGACCCGCACCGAACAGCAGGCGGCCTCACTGGAGGAAACCGCCGCGTCCATGGAGCAGTTGTCGTCCACCGTGAAGCAGAACGCCGACAGCGCCAAGCAGGCCAACCAGCTCGCCGCCGCAGCCTCGGAGACCGCATCGCGCGGAGGCGCCACCGTGTCCGAGGTTGTAAGCACCATGAACGCGATCTCCGCCAGCTCGGTCAAGATCTCGGACATCGTGTCGGTGATCGACGGCATTGCCTTCCAGACCAATATCCTGGCGCTGAACGCCGCGGTGGAAGCCGCGCGCGCCGGCGAGCAGGGCAAGGGCTTCGCGGTCGTGGCTGCCGAAGTGCGGACGCTGGCGCAACGCAGCGCCCAGGCCGCCAAGGAAATCAAGGTCCTGATCGAAGACACCGTGCAGAAGATCGGCCACGGCTCCGGCAGCGCCGAACGCGCCGGGTCGACCATGCAGGAAATCGTCAGTTCCGTGCAGCGCGTGACCGACATCATGGGCGAAATCGCGGCGGCGTCGGCCGAGCAGGCTGACGGCATCGAGCAGGTCAATCGCGCCGTGTCGCAAATGGACGAGGTGACCCAGCAGAACGCCGCACTGGTCGAAGAAGCCGCCGCCGCGGCGGGGTCAATGCAGGATCAGTCGGCGGACCTGACGCGGGCGGTGAGTGCGTTCAGGTTGCCGGGGGGTGCGCAGCTGGAAAGGCGGGACGGTCCTGGGCACGGGGCCGCGGCAGTGCTCCAGCTCGCCGCGTCTTGAGCGGGCCGGGGGGGGGGGCTGCCTTGCCGGCCCCTTTTTTGCCCGAGGGGAGGCGGCGCGACGTGCCGCCGCCATGGATGACGTTATTGCGTTGAAACAGGCGACTGCAAGTCGACGCGGAATAGTCCCTTGGCGACCGCGACGGTGCCTAATCGCTCAGAGCCCGCGAGGCTCAGGTGAATGGGGTCGAAATATGCCGGTTTGCCCAGAAATCGGGGCGTGCAAAATGCCTTGTCGCAAAGCAGATCCCGGGTATCAAGGACGATGACGTTCGGGTACTTTTTCAGCATCGTCGAAAGGAACTGATTGATGTTCACTTCGAATCCGACATCCCGTTCACGCCGCAGTTGGCAGTTCATACCAGGTATGAGGAGTGCCTTTCGCTCACATTGTCGATCGAACGAGGGAAAAATCGGAATGCTCAGCGCGACGATCACTTGCCGCACGCGTGAGCTGACTGCGGCCACCGTCGCTTCGATGTCGGGTCTGGCGTTTCCTGTGTCGATCGAAAACCAGTGACTTCCCATGATCACGGTGTCGTATGCGTCAAGGCTCTTTTCGATTGCATCGTTGAACGCTGCGCAAGTCTCCCGAATTGCCGCGATGGTGTAGTCGCGCGAGCGGTCGAAAATGGGCGGGCAACTGGAAACCGAAGCATTTCGAATGGCAACTCGCTGGGTTTCCGCAATGACCTTGAAAAACCCCACGAGCTGAGCGGCATGGGAATCTCCCCACAAGAGCGTTTTCACCGGAGCATGCTGGTCCCCCAAAATGCAACGCGGGTCGTTCAGCGTGGCGGGGTTGAAGTCGCGCATCTGACAATTGAACGCGAATTCTCCGGCCGGCTTGGTATCTTGGTCGAGCGCAGTGAGCTGCGCGACGTAGCCCGCCGGTTTGATCATTTCCGTCGCGCCACCCGTAAGAAACACCAAGAGTGATGCAGAGGCCAGCAATGCGGTCAAAGCGCCAAACCGGATCGTAGGCAAAAGCCTGACCGTGGAGGAGGCTATGCGGAATCGCTGCTCGATGAAGAAGTAAGAGATCAGCGTCATGGCGATCATCACCAACACGCATACGATATAGCCAAGAACGTTGGGAACCCCGTAGGCGTAGCGGTAGAAGGCCATCACCGGCCAGTGCCACAGGTAAAGTGAATAAGAAACCAATCCCACGGCGACCAGCGGACGTAGGGCCAACGTTCGGCCGATCAGCGTACGGCGCACCGAACCGCTCAAGATGATGAGCGCCGCGCCAAGCGTCGGCGGAATCGCAGCATAGCCGGGGAATCCGTTGGCTTCACTCAGGAAGGCGACGGAGTAGGCGACCAGGCCGGCTCCGATCAATCCCAGGGCTTCGGCTAACGCGGGGTGGAAGCGTGCCAGACGTTGGACCGAAAAGAAGGCAAGTGCACCGATGATCAGCTCGCCCGCGCGAGCGGGCAGCATGTAATAGGAAAACGCAGGGTCGGTTGCAAGCATGGCTTGCCCGACTTGATAGCTGGCAGCCATTGCCACAATGAAAATAAGGATGCGGGAAGCCGGGTTGAGCCACCGATAGGCTGCCAGGAGGGCAAGCGGCCAAAACAAATAGAACTGTTCTTCAACGGCGAGCGACCAGAGGTGCAGGAGCGGAACCGTTTCGGAAGGCGCCGCAAAATAGCTTTGATCGAGGAACTTCCAGAAATAGAAGTTGGCGGCTGATATTGTGCTCAGACCCGCAGAAGCAGCCAGCGATGTTGCATCCGCGGGCAGCATGAAAAACGTGCCGATCACCAGCGTGACGGCAATGCAGAAATAGGCCGCCGGCAGAATTCGGCGGGCCCTGGCCAGATAGAAGTCGGCGAAGGAAAAGGACCGGTTTTCGATCTTGCGCGCCAGGATGCCCGTGATCAAAAAGCCCGAAATGACGAAAAAGATGTCCACGCCGACAAATCCGCCGGGTAGCCACGACTTGTTGAGGTGAAATACCACAACCGCGAGCACGGCGACGGCTCGAAGCCCGTCGATGTCAGCCCGATAACCGGATTTTTCTCTTGGCAGTGCCATGCTGGAGCTGGTCCTGGAAGAATGCGTTCAAACATTCCGGCCATCGGGGCAATGCCAAGATTTGGATGGCTTCGAGGTGCTGCGGTTACGGCTTTTTCAAAGCAAAGTGCAACAAGCTGCGCGTGAAGGCGCGATGCGCAGGAATTTCAAAATGGTCGAATGCAATGCGCATCAGGCCATCGTCGACCCGGTCTGGATACATGGCCAGCAACGAGGGCTCGTATCCATCCAGAACCACATATTCGTGAATTGATTGACCAAGCGCAAGTTCAAAGTCGTGATAAGAAATTCCCGCGCCCCAGCGGGCAAGGACTTCGGGCATGTCTGCGGGCGGCGTATTTCCAATTGAGTTCTTGAAGTCGGCCCGGGGCGAATACCGCGAGTATTCTTCCTGCAGCCATGTCGGCAGCGCGGAATAGTAAGGCAGCAGGCTGGTGTGATCGTCGAACACGGCAAATCGGTTTGGCGTGTCCGCCACCACCAGAAGTCCCCCGCTTCGCAATGTGGCCCAAGCGGTTTTCAGCGTGTTCATGCGCTCCTGGTGGGTCATATGTTCCAGTACTGCGCACAAGATGATCAGATCGGCTTGCTCTCCTGATCGCGCAACCTGGGACGCTGCGTCGAACTGCCCATCGTGAAACTCGACATTGTCCAGGCCAAACGCGTTTAGCCTCGCTTTTGCCGCGGCAGTGGCTTTCGTGTCGATTTCAAAGCTGATCAGCCGTTTGACTTCCCGCGCAAACGCCAGTGTGCTGGACCCCGTGCCGGATCCGACCTCTATCGCTGTCATTTGCGACATGTGTGGGACGACGGGGCGAAGCCACGTCGCGATCCACTGTTCAAATACCCTGAACCGGTATTCGGTGTGCGCAGCCAGATCGCGTTCGAAGATTTCGGAATTCGTTATATCTATCAACGCGTTGTCGCGATAGAAGGTATCCGTCATCACGTTCCGGAACGCGTCGCGAAATCCAGCCGGCAGTTCAAGTCTTTCCCAGGCCGGCGCGGGGTCCACCGGGCACGGCAGCATCTGGCCGACCTTCAGCGGGGCGTGCGCGGCCTTGGCGGTTTCCAGTTCCTGTCTGGCCGCGTGCAGTTGGGCCGCGTGATCGGCGACGATTTGCGTCTGCAAGTTTGCCTGCGCTTCCAGATCGGCCACCCGAATGGTGGCCGCATCTCTTTCGTCGATCACTCTTCGCACATCCGGAATTGCCAGCAGAAACTTCTTCGCAAGTCGTCGAAACATTTGAACGTCCAGTCAGATCATGGGGGGCGACTCTGTCAACGATCGTACTGATCGTCTGACACGCGCAACGCGGGTGGCAAAGCTTATCTAAAGTCGTTCGTGACCGGTTCCCTCATGGCCGATGACCAGACTCCAGGAGTTGGCTCTTGAGCACGAATTTTCCAAGCAGGAACGCCAACAGGTAGGTGACGCCCAAATCCAGGATCGTTTTCGGAATGATGGAAAGGCTCAAGCCGGCGGTGCCCATCAGCACGAACGCCTGCAAGCAGTACGCGGCCAAGGCGTACCTGGACATGAACGCGATGAGGGCAGGCGGCTCACGCCTGACCTTCAAGAGCAGGCAGAGGGCGAGGCAGGAAAAGAGTGCCGGAGAAATTCTGGTGTAGGCGGGCATGGCATAGCCCTGCAGTTGCGTGAACACCGGATTTGCCAACAACGCCCATTCTGCTGCGACGGTGCCGATGAATGCGACCGCCAGACCGGCAATCAGTATTGAACCAGCCTGGTTCCCCTTCAGATGCCGCACCAGCAGCACCACCAATGGCGGAATGGTGAGGTAGTTGAATGGGCTCCAGAAAGCGGAAGTCCAGGTGATTCCGAATTTCACCGTGGCAATTTGCATCGCCACCACCATCAAACATGACAGGCCGGTGAGTGCAATCAGCCAGCTGGAGCGGAGCTGGCAGGCGATGTGAGTCAGCGCTATTGTCAACAGCAGCGACGAAAAGAAGTAGAAAGACCCCATCGCTGTAACTGTGGCGTAGTAGGGTCGCGTGAGGAAAAGGCCGAACGCCGTCGCCAGCGCGGGCAGGCCGCCCACGACGAGAAAGTAGGCGCATCCCCAAAAGATATGGAGCGTCGTGATCCTGGATAGCCGGCGCTTCAGGGGTGCTGCGCCTGGCCCTCTCGAGACGTACAGGTAACAGGACAGGAAGATGAAGAACGGGACCGCCTGAAGGAGCACATTCGCGTTCAGGATATCCACCAGGCTTGGAAGGAAGGGTGAGGCGACCGCTGGATTGAACATTTCTCCTTTCCCGAAGAAGTGTTCATGCCACAACAATACGAAAAGAGCCGCGATGGCCCTCCCATAGTCCAGTCCCGCGATTCGTGCCGTGTTCGTATGCATAGATGATAGGCCGTGGAAAGCACGCGAATCGTAGCAAAAGCGGCTATGGATTTGCCGCTTTTTTGACTGCCACGTCGTTTCGTTCAGGAAGGAGCCGAGGCGGCGAACGTGCAGGCTGTCAGCCGTCGCCTCAGCCGCGGTCGGCATGGCGGCGCCAACTTTGGACTTCACGTCGTGGCCATATCAAGCCACCAAAGCAAAAGGCCCCTTGCGGGGCCTTTGCAAAGCGCTTAGAGGTTATCCAGGCGCTTGAATACTGGCGGAGAGGGTGGGATTCGAACCCACGGTACGGGGATACCGTAC
>DALZRX010000031.1:0-3878 GCA_032015805.1 Achromobacter sp. | reverse complement strand
CGCCTGATTTCGAGTCAGGTACATTCGACCACTCTGCCACCTCTCCGTGGCTGGGTTCCGTAACGGCGAAATTCTTGTATTCACAAGTCGATTTCACTAAAGATCCCTGGTCGGAAGGATCTTCGTTGTCGGAGCAGCGAAGCCCGCAATTCTACAGGATTTTTTTCTTTTGTGTAAAGGGGCGGATAAAAGGACGGGTAAAAGGACCACAGCGGGTTTCATCCGGCTTCCAGCCGGAGCAATCTTTGGCCAGAATTCTCCCCATTCCGCCTTGTGCCCATTCCATGGACCTCATCCTCATCCTCCTGCTCGCGGCCGTGCTTTGCGTGCCCATCACGCAAAGGCTGGGACTGGGCGCCATTCCCGGTTACCTGATCGCGGGCGTTCTGGTCGGCCCGTCGTGCCTGAAGCTGGTCACCAACGTGGACACGATGATCGGCGTCTCGCAGTGGGGCGTCGTGATGATGCTGTTCATCATCGGGCTGGAGCTGTCGCCCAAGCGGCTGTGGGCGATGCGCAACGAGGTTTTCATCCTGGGCACCCTGCAGATGCTGGTGTGTGGCCTGCTGCTGGGGGTGGTGTTCGGCGCGGCCCTGCGGCATCTGGCGGGCATGGAGTGGCAGGCAGCGGTGCTGTGCGGACTGTCGCTGGCGCTTTCGTCCACGGCGGTGGCGCTGCGTCTGCTCGATGAACGCCAATTGACGCGCACGCCGCTTGGCCGTTCGGCACTGGGGGTGTTGCTGTTCCAGGACATGGCCGCGATTCCGATGCTGGTGGCGGCAGGCCTGTTGGGGTCGGACGGCACGTCCGCCCCGTCCCTCAAGGAAGCGCTGGTGGCCGTGGCGGTTGTGGCGTTGGCCTACCGGCTGCGCCTGCTGGGGTGGGCGGCCAAGGCGGAATTGAACGAACTGTTTACCGCCGCGGCGCTGCTGATGGTGGTGGGCGCCGCCCAGTTGTTCGACTATGCCGGCTTGTCGGCGGGCTTGGGCGGGTTCCTGGTCGGGGTGCTGATGGCCGAGTCCCGCTACCGGCACGATCTGGAAAAGGCGATCGACCCCTTCAAGGGATTGCTGCTTGGCCTGTTCTTCGTGGCCATCGGCATGTCGATCAATCTCAAGGTGGTGGCCCATCACTGGCTATTCATCTTTGCCGGCGTGGCCGCGTTGCTGGCGGTCAAGGCGGTCATCCTTTATGGATTCGCGCGTTTTCTGGGGCTGCCCCGCTATCACCGCCTGCTGTTCGCGCTGGTGCTGGCGCAAGGCGGGGAATTCAGTTTCGCCATCTTCAACGAAGCCTGGGACAACCACCTCGTGGACCTTGAGCAGCGCGACGTGCTGTCGGTGATCGTGGCGGTGTCGATGGGCGTGGTCCCGGTCCTCATCAAGGTCCTCGAGCACGTGCCGGAAAAGTTCGGCGGCATGGCCGGCCTGCCGGTGACAGACGCAGTGCCGCCCACGGATGCCTTGCCACCCACGGACGGCGAGCCCCCCGCTTCTTCGGACAAACCGCCCGTTGCTTGACCCCGCGGCGCGTAAGGGCATGGCATGATTGGCGCCTTGCCGGGCAGCTACACTTGAAGCCCGCTTTTTCGCTTCCCGTTTCCCCATTTATGCGCCAGCTCACAGGAGAAAGCTCATGCTCAAAGGAAAAGTAGCGCTTGTCACCGGTTCCACCAGCGGCATCGGCCTGGGTATCGCCACAGCATTCGCCCAGCAGGGCGCCGATATCGTCCTGAACGGTTTTGGCGACGCGGCCGAGATCGAAAAACTGCGCGCCGAACTTGCCGACAAGCATGGCGTGAAGGTCATCTATGACGGCGCGGACCTGTCCAAGGGCTCGGCCGTGCGCGAGTTGGTCGAGAACACGGTGCGCCAGCTTGGCCGCATCGATATCCTGGTCAACAACGCCGGCATCCAGCATACGGCGCTGATCGAGGACTTTCCGGCCGAGAAGTGGGATGCCATCCTGGCGTTGAATCTCTCCGCCGTGTTCCACGGCACCGCCGCCGCCTTGCCGCACATGAAGAAGCAGGGCTCGGGCCGCATCATCAATATCGCGTCGGCGCATGGCCTGGTGGCCTCGGCCAGCAAGTCGGCCTACGTCGCCGCCAAGCACGGCGTGGTGGGCTTCACCAAAGTCACGGCGCTGGAAACGGCCGGGCAGGGCATCACCGCCAACGCCATCTGCCCGGGCTGGGTGCGCACCCCCCTCGTCGAGAAGCAGATCACCGCGCTGGCTGAGAAAAATGGCGTGGATCAGGAAGCCGCCGCCCGCGAACTGCTCAGCGAGAAGCAGCCGTCGCTGCAATTCGTGACGCCGGAACAACTGGGCGGCACCGCCGTGTTCCTGGCTTCGGACGCCGCCGCGCAAATCACCGGCACGACCGTCTCCGTCGATGGCGGATGGACGGCGCGCTAAACAAGGAAACCCTGAATGCTGTTGTTGCTTTCCCCCGCCAAGAAGCTGGACTACGACTCGCCGCTGCACATCGAGACGCACACCCAGCCAATGTTCGTGGATCAGGCCGCGGGCCTGATCAAGGTCCTGAAGACCAAGACCGCCGAGGACATCTCGGACCTCATGAGCCTGAGCCCGGCCCTGTCCGAGCTGAACGTCCAGCGCTACGCGCACTGGAAGCGCAGCTTCACGCAGGCCAACTCTCGCCAGGCGGTGCTGGCCTTCAACGGCGACGTCTACGAAGGCCTGGACGCCGCCACCTTGTCGGCCAAGCAGCTTGATTGGGCGCAGGAGCACGTCGCCATCCTCAGCGGCCTGTATGGCGTGTTGCGCCCGCTGGACCTGATGCAGCCGTACCGGCTGGAAATGGGCACGCGGCTGGAAAGCCCCAAGGGCAAGAACCTGTACGAGTATTGGGGCAGCACCATCGCCGACTACCTGAACGAGCGTCAGGCCAGCAAGAAGTCGCCGGTCATCATCAACCTGGCGTCGGAGGAATACTTCAAGTCCGTCAACCAGAAGGTCTTGAAGGCGCGAGTGGTGCAATGCGTGTTCCAGGACTGGAAAAACGGCGCCTGGAAGGTCATCAGCTTCCACGCCAAGCGGGCGCGCGGCCTGATGGCGCGCTACGCCATCCAGCACAAGGTCGCCAAGCCCGAAGGCTTGCAAGGCTTTGATCTGGAAGGCTATGCGTACGATGCGTCGGCGTCATCCGCCGACAAGCTGGTGTTCCGCCGCAAGCTGGATTGACGCGGCGGCTGCGGGTGTCTGACATGCGGGTAGCGATCCGGGTGGCGGCGCCGTGGTTTCAAGGCAGTCTCCCGCAGTTTCAGACACCGGCGTGAGGCAAACAGCGTCGCCACATCGGCACACGGCCTTCGCATCGACAAATAAATGCCGGCTGGCATCTGCCAAGCCGGCATTTTTTCGCCTGAAGAACGCGTAGACGCCTACGAGGCCGCCGCCGCCACGGGCGGCGCATGCAGCGGGTCGGCCAGCGCCTGCAATTCCTGGCGGATCATGTGGGTGGCCTTGAGCATCTGCTTGACCGGATAGACCAGCGCGGCCTGTTCGCCGCTGGTGTCAAACTGTGTGGGGAGGCTGGCGGGCGGACGCGGGTTGTTTTCGTCGAGCAGGCCCGCCATGCCGTCCAGCGCCTGCTGTATGGGCTCGGGCGTGGCCGGCAGCGCGGCCAGGATCGGGATCGCCGCCGTGATCTGCGAAGCCAGCACGTGGTTCTGGATCAGCAGATTGTTCAGTTCCGGCACGTCGACCTGATGGGACTTGGGTTCGCTCATCATGCGGTAGAACGCCTCCGCGAAATTGCCGAAGGCGATGTGCACGTTCTTGCGCGCGAGGCGCCAGGCCAGGTCGGCGTCGGTGACGGCGGGCGTCTCGGCGGCGGCCAGGCCCACGGGCGC
>DALZRX010000030.1:0-18593 GCA_032015805.1 Achromobacter sp. | reverse complement strand
AGAAGAACATCAGCTTCACCGCCCCCTACATGGCCAACCACCAGATCATCATCGTGGGCAATACCTCGCCCGTGAAGGTCAAGAATGACCTGGCCGGCAAGGTCATCGGTGCGCAGGACGGCAGCAGCGCCACCGACGCCATCGCGAAGGACCCGGTTGCCGCCCAGATCAAGGAAGTGAAGAAGTTCGGCGACAACGTCACCGCCCTGATGGATCTGGCCGCTGGCCGCCTGGACGCCATCGTCGTGGACGAGGTGGTGGGCCGCTACCTGATCAGCAAGCGCGCGGGCGAATACCGCGTGCTGGAAGAGAACTTCGGCACGGAAGACTACGGCGTTGGCGTGCGCAAGGACGATACCGAGCTGCTCGCCAAGCTGGACAAGACGCTGGATTCGATGAAACAGGACGGCACCGCCGGCCGCATCGCGACCCAGTGGTTCGGCGCCAACATCATCAAGTAAGCGCGAAGGCGCCCGCGGCCGTGCGGCCGGGCGCCTTTGCCGTTGCAGTTCGCAGCCCGCCGCGGCGCCGCAAGGCCAGGCGGGCTTGCCCATGATTCCCTCTTGCCCTCGCGGCGCGAACCCACTGCATGGACTACGTACTCTCCCTTCTGGGACCATTGGCGCAAGGCGCGAAAGTGACCTTGACGCTGTTCTTCATCACGCTGGCGCTCGCGGTGCCGCTGGGGCTGGTGCTGGCCCTGGCGCGCATCTCGAAGTGGCCGTTGCTGAGCCGTGCGGTCAATGGCTATATCTGGCTGATGCGCGGCACGCCGCTGATGCTTCAGATGCTGTTCATCTACTTCGCGCTGCCGTTCGTGCCGGTCATCGGTATCCGGCTGCCCGACTTTCCGGCCGCGGTGGTGGCGTTTGCGCTGAACTACGCGGCCTATTTCGCCGAGATCTTCCGGGCGGGCATCCAGTCGGTGGACCGCGGGCAGTACGAGGGCAGCAAGGTGCTGGGCATGACCTACCTGCAGACGCTGCGCCGCATCGTGCTGCCGCAGATGGTGCAGCGCGTGCTGCCGCCCATGAGCAATGAAACCATCACGCTGGTCAAGGACACTTCGCTCATCTACGTGCTGGCGCTCAACGACATCCTGCGCACGGCGCGGGGCATCGTGCAGCGCGACTTCACGACCACGCCGTTCCTCGTCGCCGCCGCCTTCTACCTGTTGATGACGCTGCTTCTGACGTGGTTCTTCCAGCACATGGAAAAGCGCTATGCCAAATATGACCAGTAACTCCCCGGGCGGCCTGACTGCGCGCCCGGTCATGATCGATGCCCGCCACATCGTCAAGTCGTTCGGCGCGAACCGCGTGCTGGACGACGTGTCGCTGACCCTGGAGCAGGGCGAGGTCGTGGCGGTGATCGGCCCGTCGGGGTCGGGCAAGAGCACCTTCCTGCGCTGCCTGAACCACCTCGAGACCATCGACGAAGGCAGCATCCAGGTCGAGGGCGAGACCATGGCCGCCGCCGTCCCCGGCGGACGCAGCCAATACGCCAGCGATGCCGACGTGCGCCGCATCTGCCGCAAGATGGGCATGGTGTTTCAGTCGTTCAACCTGTTCCCGCACATGACGGTGCTTCAGAACATCATCGAGGCGCCCATCACCGTAAAGGGCATGTCGCGCGCCGAGATCGTGCCCAAGGCGGAAGAACTGCTGCGCAAGGTCGGCCTGTTGAACAAGCGCGACAACTATCCCACGCGCCTGTCCGGCGGCCAGAAGCAGCGCGTCGCCATCGCCCGGGCCCTGGCCATGGAACCGGACATCATGCTGTTCGACGAGCCGACCTCGGCGCTGGACCCTGAACTGACTGGCGAAGTGCTGCGCACCATGAAGCAACTGGCCGACGAACGCATGACCATGCTGGTCGTTACCCACGAAATGGGTTTTGCGCGTGAAGTGGCGCACCGGGTGATCTTCATGGACGACGGCCGTATCGTCGAGGAAGCCCCCTCGGCGGCATTCTTCGCCGCGCCGCAGCATGCGCGCAGCCGGGAGTTTCTGGCGCACATGCTCTGAGCCGCGCCTCCGCATGGCCTGCAAAGCCCGCCTTGCCGCGGGCTTTTCTATATGATGCCTACCCATGCGATCCCCGCCGGTATCCCCGCCAGTCACTTCCGACGCGCCGCCGCTGCTCAGGCTGCGCGGCCTCTACAGCGAGCGCGTGGCGCCCGTGAGCCTGGATCTGGCGGCGGGCGAGTGCGCGGCCGTGATCGGCGCCTCTGGATCGGGCAAGTCGCTGCTGCTGCGGCAGATTGCGGATCTGGATCCCGGCCACGGGGAGGCTGAACTGGACGGACGCCGCCGCTCCGGAATGCGAGGCTTCGAGTGGCGGCGCCTGGTCGTCTACTGCCAGGCCGAGGCCGGCTGGTGGGACGACCATGTGTCCGCGCACTTCGCGGACCGTGCGGCGGCACTTGGCATCATGGACCGGCTGGGGTTGGCGGCGTCCAAGCTCGACGCGCTGGTCCACGAACTGTCCACGGGCGAGCGGCAACGCATGGGGTTGGTGCGCGCCCTGATGCAGCATCCGCGCGTGCTGCTGCTGGATGAACCTACCGCCGCGCTGGATCAGGTGGCGACAGCGCTGGTCGAGGCCGAACTCTCGCGTGTCCTGGCCGCGGGCAACGGCGTCCTGCTCGTCACGCACAGTGCGGAACAGGCGGGGCGGCTAGCGCGTCGAAGCTGGCGGATGGCGCAAGGCCGCATGGAGCCTCTATGGACGTGATCAAGCTGCAGGCGCTGGATCTGGTGATTGCGTCGCTGCTGGTGTTGTTGAGCGCCGGCATTTCCTTCGCCTTGCGCCTGAACCTGCAGCGGCAGGTGCTTTGGGCGGCGGTGCGAACGGTGGTGCAGTTGCTGCTCGTGGGGCAGATCCTGCGCATCGTGTTCGCCCACGCCGCACCCTGGCTGACGGCCCTGGTGGTGGCGGTAATGATGGCGCTGGCCGCGCGCGAGGTTGCCGCGCGGCCCAAGGCGCGGCTGACTGGTCACGGCAACGGATGGGTGGGCACGCTGGCGGTGGCGGGCACCACGCTCATCACCGCGCTTTTCATCTTGAGCACGGCGCTCCGCCCGGACCCTTGGTATGACCCGCGCTACATGATTGCATTGGTGGGTATTGTTCTCGGTAGCGTTCTGAATGCGGCCAGCCTGGCCCTGGACGGGATGTTGTCTGGCGTGCGCCGTGAAAGACTGGGCATCGAAGCGCGCCTGGCGCTGGGCGCCACCGCGCACCAGGCATTTGCTTCGCTGCTGCGTGAATCGGTGCGACGAGGCATCGTGCCCAGCATCAACCAGATGTCGGCGGCGGGCATCATCACCTTGCCCGGCATCATGACCGGCCAGATCATCGCCGGCATGGATCCCGTGGATGCCGCCAAGTATCAGATCCTGCTGATGTTCCTGTTGTGCGGGGCTAGCGGCATGGCGGCGATGGCTGCCGCCTATGGCGCCATGCGCCGGTTGACGGACGATCGCGGAAGGCTGCGGCTGGACCGGCTGAAGGCGGGGACTGCGCGCCGGACGACGTGAGCGCGGGCGCCGGGATATGGCCTGTGCCGGCCACCGGGGGGCATCGCTTGGGGGGGGCATCGCTTGGTTCAAAAAACATCAACCTAAACGCCGCTGATACTCGATAAACTCAATTGCACCTGGCAGGTCAATCACAGTCGCGGCGCAGCCAAGTGCGACCATAACGGAGACAAAACGTGCTTGGATCTGAGTTGATTATCCGCTCGCTGCATCGGCTGGGCGTCAAGACCATCTTCAGCCTGTCCGGCAATCAGATCATGCCGCTTTACGACGCCTGCATTGACGCCGGCATCCGCATCGTCCACGTGCGGCATGAAGCGGCGGCGGTCTTCATGGCGGATGCGTGGGCACAGATCACGGGCGAGCTCGGCGTGGCGATGCTTACCGCGGCGCCGGGCATTACCAATGGCCTTGCGCCGCTTTATTCGGCCTCGCAGGCGGAAAGCCCGGTTCTGGTGATCTCGGGCGATTCCTCTGTTTCAGAAGACGGCTCGGGCGCGTTCCAGGAACTGGACCAGGTCTCCATCACCACCCCGTTGACCAAGCTTTCCGTTCGTCCGCGTTCCGTCGCGGAACTCTATCCCGCGCTCGATAGCGCGGTCATCCAGGCGATGTCGCCCCGGCGCGGCCCAGTCCACCTGGCGCTTCCCTTCGATTTGTTGACCGCCG
Organism: Achromobacter sp.; assembly: GCA_032015805.1. GTDB lineage: Bacteria > Pseudomonadota > Gammaproteobacteria > Burkholderiales > Burkholderiaceae_B > Achromobacter. The sequence goes on along the minus strand of DALZRX010000030.1, from coordinate 14,382 downwards.
AAACGGGCATCGCGGAGCTGCCCGACGCTTCGCCGGACTTGCCGTCCGTACCGTTGGATGCGGCTGGCCTGGACACATTGGGAGGGTTGTTGGATTCAGCGCAACGCCCGCTGGTGCTGGCGGGGCCCACCGGCGCGCGGGCGCACATGCGTTCGGCCCGGTCGGCGGCGGAACAAGCGCTGGGGCTGCGCATCATCCCGATGGAAAGCCCCCGCGGCCTGAAGGATCCTTCGCTGGGGGCTTTGGCTGAAGTCATTCCACAGGCAGATCTGATCGTGCTCGCGGGAAAGTGCCTGGACTTCACGCTCGGATTCGGCGGGACGGGCGCGCTCGGAAAAAATGCCCGGATCGCAGTCATCGACACGGACCCCCGGATACTGGAACGCGCGCGCCGTCTCCTGGGAGATCGCCTGATCCTGGCGCTACAGGCAGATCCATTCGCGGCGCTTCTACAGGTGCCGTCAGCACAATCAAGGCCCGATCGCATGTCGTGGCGAACGCAGGTGGATGATGCGATCCAGAGCCGGGCGGCCAAGGAGCCAGCGGCAGGCGCAGGCGGCGCGCTGGACCCTCGCACGCTTTGCGAAACGGTGCAGAAATTCCTGGCATCCGCGCCCAATCCGATCCTGGTCTGCGACGGTGGTGAATTCGGCCAGTGGGCGCAGGCGTTCTGCCAGGCGCCGATACGCATCATCAATGGCATGTCCGGAGCGATCGGCGCAGGGGTCTGCTACGCCATCGCCGCAAAGATCGCGCGGCCCGACGCTACGGTGGTCGTCCTGATGGGCGACGGCACGGCCGGGTTTCACTTGATGGAGCTCGATACGGCGGTGCGCGAAGGTGCTGCGGTCATTGCAGTGGTCGGCAACGATCTGCGCTGGAATGCGGAACACCTGATCCAGGTGCGCACTTACGGCCCGCAGCGGCTGATCGGTTGCGACCTTTCTCCCTCGGCGCGCTATCACGACGTTGCGTCGGCGCTGGGCGGGGCGGGGTTTGGGGCGAACGATGCGCCGGGTCTTGCCACCGCCCTGAGACAGGCGGCCGACAGCGGGCTGCCCGCCTGCGTCAATGTTTCCCTGGCCGGCCAGGCCGCCCCGATTTTCAGCGCATCAACGCAGTCCACGACCGGTCATTGACCTCGAGGCATCGAGCAACGCTGCTGTCCGGTTTCGTCCCTTAGAACGACAGGAGACATCCCATGATCAGCCATACCGGCATTTGCCCGGGCGGGTTCGCTCGCGCCGCGATTTGCTGTCTCGCCACGATTCCGGGCATTGCGTCTGCCCAAGCCTACCCTGATAGACCGGTTCAGCTCATCGTCCCATTCAGCGTGGGCGGCGACGCCGACATGGCGGCTCGCAATCTGTCTGCCGCTGCGCAAGGCGTCCTTGGACAGCCCCTCGTCGTGGTGAACAAGGCGGGAGCAAACGGCGCAATCGGCTCCACCGCGGTCAAAAACGCGGCGCCTGACGGCTACACGCTGCTGGTTGGCCGAGTGGGTTCCCAGGTCTTGCTGCCGGCCCTGCAGCCCAAGACAACGCCCTACACCTCGAAGGACTTCACCTTTATTGGACTGCTGGAGCTGAATCCCGTCGTCTGCGTCGTGCATCCAGACAGCCACTACAAAAGCCTTGGGGATCTGACGCAGGCCTTGAAGGCCAAACCCGGCAAGCTCAATTACAGCCATTCCGGACCTGCGACGGTGCAGAACCTGGCTCCCCAACTGCTGCTCAGCAATCTGGGACTAAAGCCGGACGCAGCGGTCAGCGTTTCGTACAAGGGCGGCAACGAGGTCGCACTGGCGGTGCTGAGCAAGGACGTCGATTTCGCCTGTAACAACCTAAGTTCAATGACCGGAATTCTTGCGGGCGGAAAGTTGCGAGCCCTGCTGACAACCACGCCGGAACGCCTGGCCCAGTTTCCCGACATTCCCACCGCGCGGGAGTTGGGACTGCCCCAGCTCGAGGCCGTCATTGGCTGGAGCGGACTTTTCGGCCCGCCGGGCATGAATTCCCAAGCCGTCGACAAGTGGGCATCGGTGCTTCAGCAGATCGCGCGGGATCCCAAGTGGATCGCCGGGAATGCCAACTTTGGCGGCATTCCCCACGTGTTGTCGCCCGCCGATACGGAGAAGTACGTCAATCAGGGGGCCATGATCTATGCGGATCTCGTGGCGAAGGCGGGGCTGCAGGTCAACTAGCGGTCCGCGTCCGGCGTGAAAGGGCCGCCAAGGCCCTCGGTTGCCGGGATGGCCTTGCGCAGATACTCGACGAACGATGTGACGGTCAGGGGCACGCGCGGGGTGTAGGGCCTGACGGCGTAAAGGCGCTCGGCATAATCGCCGACGACACGCCATCCTTGCAGGACTTCGACCAGTGCGCCGCTTTTGAGGGCCTGGCTTGCGCTGAAGTCCGGCAACAGCGCGATCCCGACGGAACCGGCGGCCGCTTCCCGCAATACTTCGCTATTGTTCGCCGTGAAGCTCCCGCGCACGGGGACTGCCACGCGCTTGTCTCCCGCCAGAGACTCAAATGACCAGGTGGCGCCGCCGCTGCGGCGAAGATAGTGCAGGCAGTCGTGGCTTTCCAGATCTGCCGGCGTGCGCGGCGTGCCGTGCCGGGAAAGATATTCCGGGGCGGCGACGAGCACCGAGCGCGTTTCGCAGATTATCGAGGCGACATGCGTGTCCGGCACCCCGGCGACGTGCCGGATCGCCAGATCGAAACCCTCGGTCGCCAGGGACGCCAGGTGATCGCTTAGTTCCAGTTGGATCCGTACTTCCGGAAAGCGCGTCAGGAATCCCGGTATCAACGGTGCGACCACCTGGCGGCCCAGGGCGACGGGGGCGGTAACGGACAACACGCCGCGTGGGCCTTCTGACAGGTCGCGAACGGCGGAGAAGCCTTCTTCGATGCGTTGGTAGGCCGAGGCAGTGTGGTCAACAAGGCTTGCTCCCGCGTCGGTCAGGGTCACGCTACGGGTGGTTCTGCGCACGAGCGGCACGCCGGCCGCCTGCTCAAGCTCGACAATGCGCTGGCTGACGGAGGCCTTGCTGATCTGCAGTCGGCGGGCTGCCGCCGTGAAGCTGCCGGTGTCGGCCAGCACCCCAAGGCAGTGAATATGCGACCAAAGGTCTTCCAGGCGTCTCGTCTTGGTCATGCCATTTCCATTGTTCAAATCCTCAAACACTGATTCCAGCCTTCTGGTCTCGACGGCCGCCCAGCGATGGGCGACAGTGCCAGCTCCCATACGCCATCCGAGAGCACAGGAGAAAACCATGAATGCACCAACGGCCAGCGCTGGCATCCCGAATGCCGGACACTTCATCGCCGGCAGCCTCGTCGCTGGGGCGGGCAGCCGCCAGCCCATCTTCAATCCGGCCTCGGGCGCCGTGACGAAGCATGTCGCACTGGCCACGCCGGAAGAAGTGGACCGCGCGGTGGCGAGCGCTCAAGCGGCGTTTCCGGGGTGGGCCGACACGCCGCCGATCCGCCGCGCGCGTGTGCTGTTCAGGTTCCTCGAATTGATGAACCGCCACCGCGACGAGCTTGCCCACATGATCACCGCCGAGCATGGCAAGGTTTTCAGCGATGCGCAAGGCGAAGTCTCGCGCGGTATCGACATCGTGGAATTCGCCTGCGGTGTTCCGCAGCTCCTGAAGGGCGCGCACACGGATCAGGTCTCCACGGGCATCGACAACTGGACTCTGCGCCAGCCGCTGGGCGTGGTGGCGGGAATCACTCCCTTCAATTTTCCGGTGATGGTGCCCATGTGGATGTTCCCCGTGGCGATCGCTGCGGGCAACACCTTTGTGCTCAAGCCCAGCCCGACGGATCCCAGTCCGTCGCTGCGCATCGCCGAACTGCTGCGCGAGGCCGGGCTGCCCGACGGTGTGTTCAACGTCGTGCAGGGTGACAAAGTGGCGGTGGATGCGTTGCTGCAACACCCTGGCGTGAAGGCTGTCAGCTTTGTCGGTTCGACGCCCATCGCCAACTACATCTACGAGACGGGCGCGCGCCTTGGCAAGCGCGTGCAGGCCTTGGGCGGCGCCAAGAACCACATGGTCGTGATGCCCGATGCCGACATTGACCAGGCCGTGGACGCGCTGATAGGCGCCGGTTATGGTTCGGCCGGCGAGCGATGCATGGCGATCAGCGTGGCCGTGCTGGTGGGCGACGTGGCCGACCGGCTCCTGCCCAAGTTGATCGAACGCACGAAGACGCTGAAGGTGCTGGATGGCGAAAACCCGGCGGCCGAGATGGGGCCGATCGTGACCCGGGCCGCGCATGAGCGCATCAGTGGCTACATTGCGCTGGGAGAAGCCGAAGGCGCAAAGCTGCTGGTGGATGGCCGAGGCTTCAAGGGAACGCAGGCCGGCGAGGGCTGCGGCGACGGGTTTTGGCTGGGAGGCACGTTGTTCGATCACGTTACGCCCGATATGCGCATCTACAAGGAAGAGATCTTTGGGCCGGTGCTGGGTTGCGTGCGCGTGAAGGATCTGAAAGAGGCCGTGGATCTCATCAATGCCCACGAGTTCGGAAACGGCGTCGCCTGCTTCACCCGTGACGGCAATGTGGCGCGCGAATTCGGCCGGCGCATCGAGGTGGGCATGGTGGGCATCAATGTGCCGATTCCGGTGCCCATGGCCTGGCATGGCTTTGGCGGCTGGAAGCGCAGCCTGTTCGGCGACATGCATGCCTATGGCGAAGAAGGCGTGCGTTTCTACACCCGCCAGAAGTCGATCATGCAGCGCTGGCCCGAAAGCATCAGCAAGGGCGCCGAGTTCGCGATGCCAACGGCGAAGTAGGGCGTAAGGCTTGCCAGCGGAGTCCGGCCGCGGGGTTGCGCTGCAAGCCCGCGGCTCCGGATGGCCGGTGGCGCTCAGGCGGGCGACATCCACCCCCGGTAGATGGCGCCCACGCCGGCGACGGCAAGCAACACAAAGATGGCGCGTTTCAGCAAGTCGGGAGAAACGCGTGTCCGAAGGCGGGAGCCCGCGTAAAGGCCGATGAGCGATACCGGCAGCAACAGCGCGGCGGCAGTCAGGATTTCCGGTTGCGCATAGAGGCCGGCGGCGGCGAAGGCGGCCGCCCGCACCACACCGCTCAGCAGGATCACGACCGAGATGGTCGCCCGGAACTGGTCAAGCGCGTCGAGTCGCCGTGAAAGGTAGATGGTGTAGATGGGGCCGCCGGTGCCGAACAGCGCGCTGAAAACGCCGCCGAACACGCCGTACGGCAATGCCCAATAGCTTTTCAGCGGGGCCCCGGCGTTTCCCGTCGCGCCCCTCAGGCCCCGGATGCACAGCACCAGCACGAACCCGCCCAAGAGCATCAACGGCCACCGGGCGCCCGCGTCGTGCAGCAGCGTCACGCCCAGCGCGATCCCCAGCATCATCCAGGGGAACAGGCGCTTGAGTTCCGCCAGCGACACGCGCCTCCAGTTTCGCCCGCCCACCAGCGCGGTGCAGGCCAGGTCGAACAGGACGACGAGCGGCACGGCGAATTGCAGCGGAATGAACTGGACCAGGACCGGCACGGCGATCATGGCCGCGCCGAACCCCGTCATTCCGAAGACCGTGTAGGCGACAAAAACGACGGGAGCAACAATGGCAAGCGATTCGGCGGGCATCATGCGGGCAGCGTAACCTTGATCGGCGGAGAATGGCCTGTGGACCTGGCCAAGCCTGGAACGGGAGCTTAGCTGGTGGTTATTTTCTTTTTCTGGACCAGCGCCTGCCACTTGGCGGACTCCCGCGCGATCTCCTGCTTGAGCGCGGCTGGCGGCACGATGGTGGCGGTCATTCCCTGGTCCTCCAGGTAGCGTTTCAGGCTCGGCTGCCCAACCGCCTGGGTGGCATCCGCCAGCAGCCGGTCGATCGACGACTGGGGGGTGCCAGCCGGCGCCAGCAATGCGAACCAGCCGGTGAACTCGAAGCCCGCCACGCCGTCCTCTGCCGTTGTCGGCACGTCGGGCAGCAGAGCCGCCCGTTCCTTGCCCGTGACCGAAAGCGCGCGCAGGCGGCCGCCCTTGAGCAATGGCGCAATTGCGTTGATGTTGCCGACGGCAACCTCGATGACGCCGGCCATGAGGTCCGTGTAGGCGGGGCCCTCTCCCTTGTACGGAACGTGCATGAGTTCAATGCCCGCCGCGTCGGTGAATGCCTCGCCGGCCATATGCGTCTGGCTGCCGACGCCGGCGGACGAGAAGCTGAGCTTCCCCGGCCTGGCCTTGGCGTACGCGATGAGTTCCCGCGTGTTGTGGACGGGCAGGCTGGCGTTGACGGTGATGACCATCGGCCCATTCGCAACCTTGCCGATAAGACTGAAGTCGTCCAGGGAATAGGGCAGTTTGCTGTAGATGAATTGATTGACCGTGAACATGCTGCCCGATGCGAGCAACAGCGTATAGCCGTCCGCGGGTGAACTGGCGACCGCCTGTGCTCCCACGCTGCCGCCGGCGCCCGCGCGGTTTTCGACGATTACGCTCTGCTTCAGGCCCTTGCCCAATTCGGCGGCGAGCGCGCGTCCCAGCAGGTCGGTCGCGCCGCCCGCCGAGAACGGCACGACCATTCGGATGACTTTGTCCGCTGGCCAGTCCGCACGCGCGGACCTGGCAAGAAATGGGGATAGCGCCAGCCCGTACCCGATGGCTTTGACGATTCGGCGGCGCACGTTTGCAGGTTGATTTGCGTCTTTCACGGCTTTGTCTCCTTCAGTTCGCGGAAGGCGTTGCCTGCCGGCTTGGGGTCGACAGGCAGATCGCCAGGCAGCAACTGCCCCTCGGGCCGATGGGCTCGATTTTTTTGCGGGCGTCGCGGTGGTTTTTTGCGGACTACTGGACTGCTGGGCTACGGACTGCTGGTCTGCGGTTTACGGGGTGGTATTGACCAGCTACGTAATGGCTTGCTGGCTGGCGCAGACCGACTTCAATGCATCAAGCAATAAGTGCGATAGATGGGACCTTGGGTTCTCCTTGGGAGCCAGGATGCCCAAGCGGCGGGTGACCGTGGGAGAACCGAACGGAATGACCCGGATGCCAGGCGGAAATTCGTTCCCGCCACGCCGGGCCGGCACCACTGATGCGCCAAGGCCATTGGCAACCATGGCGATGACGCCTTCGAGGTTGTCGATTTCCATGGTCGAACGCACGGTGATGCGCCTGCGGACCATTTCCTCCTGCACCAGATGCCCCACGCGGGCCGAGCGGTTGAAGCGGACGTAGGGGGTCTGCTCCAGGATTTCCTGATCGCTGACGCCCTTGACCGACCGGTGCGCAATGACGACCAGTTCTTCCTCAACGAACGGCAGGAAGTCCAGGCCAGATCGCGGCGCGTCGGGCTCGGTGACGATGGCCACATCCAGTTGGCGGTGGTAGATGGCCCGCTCCAGGTCGTGCGTGAGCCCCGTCGTGACGTGGACTTCCAGGCCGTGCCCCTGTTTTTGGAGGTGGCGCAGCGCAAGCGGCAAGACGCCGGACACACAGGTGTGGACGCTGCCCAGCTTGAGCAGGCCCGCCGACGTGCCTTTCTTGAGCGACGCGCTCATGCTCTCCCAGTGGGCGATCAGGTCGCGCGCCCGGTGCACCAGCGCGAGCCCGGTGTCTGTCAGAATCGGCGGGCGCCGGCTGCGGTCGAAGATCGTGATGCCGAGTTCATCCTCTAGTGCGCGGACCTGCATGCTTACGGCTGACAGCGACAGGCCGATGGTATTGCCGGCCTCGGCAAAGCTGCCATGGTCGGCAATTGCGATCAGCGTGTAGAGGGTCCGGATGTCCATGCAAGATATGTCCAGTAGAGATAGGCGTTACGAAACGCCCGTTTCCAGGCGCTAGATTCCAAGCAGCCGCCGGGCGTTTCCGCCCATGATCTTTTTCAGGTTGTCTTCCCTGATCGGCAAGCGCTCGAACCACTCTTTGTACCCTTGCACGGGGCAGAATGGGAATGAGCTGGCATAGAGCATGCGGTCGGAAAGAAAGCCATCGGCCGCCTTCACGTACTCTTCCCAACCAGGCATGCGCGAGAAATACATGTCAGGCGACAGCCACATGTTCGGCCGCCGGAAGCCCAGGTGCAGGATTTCGTTCACCCATGGCCAGCCGCCGTGCGCGACAACGACATTCAGATTGGGAAAGTCCGTCAGAACCCGATCGGTCCGGATCGGATCCGAATAGCTCAGGTCCGGCCCCGCCGTGCCGCCCACCATCATGATCACCGGGACGCCGATGTCCTCGCAATGGCCGTAGATCGGGTAAAGGCGCCGGTCATCGGCGTACATCGGAACCGGGTATGAGCCGGGTTCTATGTTGATGAGCCGGAAGCCGTCTTCGACGGCCTGGCTGATGGTGCGACAAGCCTTGCGGCGGTCGGTGGGATCGATCGAGGCGGCGCCGATGAACCGATCCGGATGATCGGCCACGATGCCGCGCACGTCTTCGTTGGACACGCTGCCAAGCACCCCGGCCAGCCGCCCAACGACCACGCCCTGATCGATCTTCGCGGCATCCATCTCGGCAAGCAGCATGTCCATCGACTGCTGCTGCGCCGCCGCCGAAGGCTCGAATCCGACGGTCCGGGTGAAACCGTCGCGCCGCTCTCCCGCCGAGTACATCAGCGTGTCCAGGAAACCGCCCACGGGCGGCCGAAGCCGAAAGTCGATGATCATCGCAGTGTCTCTGAATGGAATGGATTGGTGGTGGCCGCGCGTTGCGGCGCCTACATCACTTCGTCCTTGCGGTCGTCCGTCTCACCGTAGCGGTGCAGGGCAGGAGGTTTCAACCCGGCGTAGAGCTTCTCGATACCGGCATTGATGATTTCCGCGTGCTGCGCGAAGAGCGAGTTTCCATCCAGATCGCTTTCGACGATGAAAGGGCCGAAGTTCTCGACTTCGAACAGCCACATCGCCTGCGCGATGCCCAATTCATCCAGCCAATGGACCTCGCGCACGTGTTTGATGCCCCGACCCAGCAATGCGCCCGTGCCGTATCCGACCGTCGTCAGATAGATCGCGCCGCCGGGCGCAAGCACCTTCTTGTAATCGTCCGCGGGCATGCCACCCTTGCCGATCAGGATCCGGCATCCCGTCTCGTCCAGCCATCGCGGGATCCACTTGGAAAACCGGAACGACGCGGTGGCGGTGACCGCGCCGACGTTGAAGCCGCCACGGCCGTCCGGCGCGGCGGCCGGCGAACAATGGAAGTTGACATTGCTGAGGGATCGCAGATCAAGCGGCAGAGGCAGGCCCTCATCCAGGACTTTCTTGTAGACGCCTTCCCGGGCCGTGTACACCAGGCCATTGAGATAGACGGCTGCGCCCAGTTCAAGCTTGGCGATGTCTTCCCTCTTGGCCGGCAAGTCCAGGTGAAAGACCTTGATGTCGTCGTCGTTGCTTACCATTCGACCGTCTCCCGGCGCATGTACGGCGTGAACCATTGGGGATCCGTGCGGTACTGGATCTCCCCGTTGGCGTGGATCCGCGCGGTGGCGCGGCGCGAAGACAGGCAGAACGTGTGCAGGCTGATGGGCATGCCGCCCGTATGCGTATAGCCGCACTCGATGTGGCAATCGACCACCATGCCCGTGCCGACGAAACCCATGGCCCCCATGCCGATCGAGTTCCCCAACCGCATCAGTTCGAGCTCCAGTTCGGCGACTCTGGGATCGGGATTTCGGTCTCCCACCGTCCGAAGACAGGCCGCCTGCTTGCCCAGTTGCATGCACGTGTCCTTCGATCCGCCCAGGCCGATGCCGACGATGGCGGGCTGGCATGCCAGGCCGCGCTTGCCGAAGGCGATCAGGGTGTCCAGCACAAAGCGCTTGATGCCATCTATGCCGTCGCCCGGGAAAAGCATCCGGTAATCGGTGCCGAACAGGCCGCCCTTGTGCACGGTGGTGATTTCTATCCAGTCGGCATCCGGCTCGAAAGACCATTCGATCTCGGGCGCATTGATGCCCACATTGTTGTTGTGGTCGGTGCGCCAGAGCGGGTGCACACGATTCGGGCGCAAGGGAATGGTGACCGTCCCCTCGGCCGTGGCGTAGCGCAGCGCGCGCTCCAGCGCGACAAAGCCGGCGTCCACGGAAGCGTCGTTGCCGACCTTGACGTAATAGCGTGGCAGTCCGGTGTCGGCGCACATGGGCCGCCGGTCCTGGTCGGCGGCTTCCCAGTTGTCGACCATGGCATGGATGACGAATCGTGGCAGCTTTCCGGTCTCTTTTTTCTGCAAGGCCTGGATGCCTTGCTTGTAGTCGGCGGGAATTTCAATTGCCGCGCGTCGCATGATTTCCAGCGCAGCCTCTTCAACTTTCTGAACGGGGATTCTCATGGTGATGGATGCCTCAGCTCTGGGGTATGCCTGCTTCGCCTTCGATAAGCGATTCGCCGGGCTTTACGATGTCAAAGGAAACCGGAACCATCTCCAGCCGCACCGCGCCGTCCTGCGCGCTTACGCGTGTGTAGCGGCTGGTGTGCAGGTCGCCGGGTTCGGGAAAGTCTTCACGGAAGTGCGCGCCACGGCTGTTCTCGCGCGCCAGCGCCGAAAGCGTAATGACCTTTGAGATGTCGACCAGGCTTTCCAGGTTGAGCCAGTCGTGCCAGGTCAGGTTGTAGCGCCGGTCCCCATCCGCCAGGCCGATGCCGCGGAGCGCCGCGCGGTGGCCGGCTATGGCGCCCAGGCCATGCTCCATGGCGTCCTGGGTGCGCAATACGCCGACGTCGTCCCACATCGTCTGCGAAAGCGCATCGCGCAACTCGTGAATGCGCCCGGATTGCTTCGAAAAGGGGAACTCGGCGCGTTCGACGCCACGCGCAATGATGCGCTGGTCTGGGTCGCGCCATTGGCCGGCTTTGGCGACATAGGCCGCCATCGAGTCGCCCGCGATGCCGCCAAATACCGTGGAGTTGGCCACGCCGTTGCCGCCCAGGCGGTTGGCGCCATGCACGCCGCCGCAGTCTTCGCCGGCCGCATACAGGCCGGGCGACGCCGTCGAGCCGTCCACGTTGAACTCGACCCCGCCCATCAGGTAATGGGCGGTGGGAACCACCTCGACCTTTCCACCCGCCAGGTCGAATCCACAGTCCTTGCATCGATTCACCATGCCCGGGAACGTTTTGGCTACCTTTTCCGGGCCAAGATGGCTCATCTGGATGTAGACCCCGCCCATTGGTCCCGTGCGGCCGGCGCGCATTTCAGCGTAGATGCCCCGGCTGACGACGTCCCGCGTGGCGCGTTCGCCGCGCTTGTCGTAATTGGCCATGAAGCGCTCGCCGTCGCCGTTGAGCAGGTAACCGCCGGCGCCCCGCAGGCCTTCTTCCAGCACCGTGCCGGTCATCCGCGTATCCGGCCCGCCGAGCAGGCCGGTCGGATGGAACTGGACCATTTCCATGTCTCTCAGCGCCAGGCCGTATCGCAGCGCCATGGCCAGGCCGTCGCACGTCTTGTCGCCGGACGGCGTGTGGTACCGGTACATCGTCGGACCGGCCCCGGTGGCCAGCAGCACCGCCTTGGCCTGGATGAAGCGATACCCGCCTGTCCGCATATCGATGAAGAGAACGCCAGAGATGCCTGAACCGTCGGCGGCGGGGATCAGCTCGATGGCGCGATGCTCCTCCAGTTCGTCGACGTCCAGCGCGCGCACCTGCTCCATCAGCCGATTGATGATCTCGATGCCCGTCAGATCCGCCTTGTGCACGGTGCGGTCGAAGCTCTGGCCCGCAAACGCCTTGGAATGCAGCGAGCCATCGGGATTGCGGTCGAAGAAGCAGCCGATTTCGTTTTCCAGCTCTCGTACCCGCTCGACTGCGCCCTCGACCAGCCGCCACGCCAGATCCTGGCGCGGCAGCCATTTGCCGCCTTCGATGGTGTCCATGAAGTGGCGCTCGACCGAATCGCCGGCGGCCAGCGCGACGTTGTAGCCGCCTTGAACCATGCGGGTACAGCCGCACTTGCCAAGCAGGCCTTTGACGGTCACCGTCACCTGCAGGGCAGGGTTCGCCTTCTTGGCATGCAGCGCCGCGAACAAGCCCGCGCCGCCAGTGCCGATCACCAGAATGTCTGTCTTGTGGTTTTCAATTTGCATGTCAGATCACTCCCGCGATGAAGGCCACGCCGGTGGCCATCGAGATCGCAAAGCCCCATCCGATCCAGGCGACGCGCGCGTCGCGCGGTGAATTCCAGGGCAGGAGTTCCAGCGCAAGAAGGCGCAGCCCGAAGAACATGTGGAGCGTAAGCAGCAGAACCAGCCCCCATTCGCCGAATTTCATCGCTGGCATCTCCGAGAGCTTCAGGAATGCGTCCAGCCGGGCCTGGTCCAGCGCCATGGCCAGCACATAGAAGTGGGCCGGAAGGAAGAGGGCCAGCGCCAGGCCGGACAGCCGATGTCCCAGGAAGGCCCAGTAGGCCTGATGGTTGCGCGCGGATTTCATTGCGCCAGGCCTCCCACTGCGGCGACGGCGCGCATGCCCAGGATGAGCAGCGCGGCGCCGAAGGCCAGACCGATGGCGGACGCCGCCGGACGGCCGATCCGTAGCCACTCGATGAGGATGTTGCGCACGCCGATCGGGACGTGAATGGACACGCTCAGTACGAACAGGCCGTAGAAGGCGATCCAGAGCCAGTTCCCCTGGGTGCGCGAGAGGATTTCGCCGGCGGTCAGGCCGCCTCGAACCGCATAGATGACAAGTCCGACGTGCACGAAGACGAAGGGGGCCATCACCATCGCCGTAAGGCGTTGGAGGGCAAACAGACGCGCCTCCATGTCAGCCTCCCTTGAGCAGGCTGAAGATGGCGCTGCGTTTCAGTCCTGCGATGCTGCCTGTGGGGCTGAGGCTGACCGGGCAGTGCTTCATGCAGCTGCCCTGCGTGTGACAGGAGTTGCAGCCGCTGCCTGACGTTGCCTTGTTCAGCACGTCCTTGGGATCGGCATGTCGTTCGTCGTTGTAAAGCGTCCATGCCCGGTTCAGCGCCGCGGGGCCAAGGTAGTCCTTGTCCCAGGAAACCACGTCACAGGCTGCGTAGCACACGCCGCAGTTGATGCATTCGATGGCCGCGTCCGCCAGCTTGCGCTTCTTGCTTTGGGGCGACACCAGCGCCGGCGGATCATTGCGCGTGGCCGTGCCGACAAAGGTGTTGCCTGCGCGCGCCCACTTCTGGAAGAACTCGCGCATGTCCACGACCAGGTCCTTGATGCGCGGCATGTTGCGCAAGGGTTCGATCACGATCACGCCGTTTTCTTCGACGCGGCTTACGTGAGTCCGGCACGTCCAGCGCGGTTTGCCGTTTACCGTCATTGCACAGGATCCGCACACGCCGACGCGACAGGCATAGCGATACGAGAGGGTGGGCTCCTGCGTGCGCTGGACTTCGGTCACCACGTCCAGCACGGTCTGATTCTCGCGCCAGGGCACCGAGTAGGTGCTGAAGGTTCCGTCCTCGGTTCCCCGCGCGATGCGGACCGTAAGCTGTCTCTGATTCGTGGAATTCCTGGCATCCATTTCCTGTCCTCGGTTGGCATGCAGCGCCCATGAGCACCAGTTTGAATCTCGCGAATCCCTGAAGCAATATAGTTTTGGTTGATATTTTTTGTAGTTAATCCGGGCCGATTCATAGGAGGCCGGGCGGGGCAGCGGACTACCGCAGCGCGGTAGGTTCAATGGTTTGCGATGACGCGGCGCGTCAAAATCTCATTGAGGGAGCAGGGGGCCGTCGCCGGAAATCGCGGCACCTGTTCTGCACCGGGTGCGAAATACGAGCGAAAAAAAACCGGCAGTCCGTGTCTGGACTGCCGGTTTTTGAATCGACTGGCCGGCATGTGCCGGCCAGCAAAGCAGGGGGCCTTAAGCGATCGAGGCCAGCACCTTGTTCAGCGTGGCGCTGGGGCGCATTGCCTGGCTGGCAAGGGCTTCGTTCGGCTGGTAGTAGCCGCCGATGTCCACCGGCTTGCCCTGGGCGGCCTTGAGTTCGTCCAGGATCTTGCGCTCGCCTTCCGAGAACGCGATCGCGGCGGGCGCGAACTGCGCGGCCAGGGCGCGGTCTTCGGTCTGGGCGGCCAGGGCCTGGGCCCAGTACATCGCCAGGTAGAAGTGGCTGCCGCGGTTGTCCAGGCCGCCGACCTTGCGCTCGGGCGACTTGTTTTCGTCCAGGAACTTGGCCGTGGCCAGATCCAGCGTCTTGGCCAGGATCTGGGCGGTGGGGTTCTTGTACGTGCGGCCCAGGTGGTCCAGCGACTCGGCCAGCGCCATGAACTCGCCCAGCGAATCCCAGCGCAGGAAGCCTTCTTCCAGGAACTGCTGCACATGCTTGGGCGCCGAACCGCCCGCGCCCGTTTCAAACAGGCCGCCGCCGGCGACCAGCGGCACGATCGACAGCATCTTGGCGCTGGTG
>DALZRX010000029.1:0-19076 GCA_032015805.1 Achromobacter sp. | reverse complement strand
GCAGGCGCGCGCGGGCGCCAGCACGAGGAGGTGTATGACCGCATGGACGACGACACCAAGCAGGCGTACCGGCAGAACCAGGCCAAGGACGCGGCGGCGGCGGGAGCCGTGGTGGGCGGATCACGACAACGGCAGGATCGGCGGCAGGACCGCGCCAACCAGAACCAGCAGAACGCCGCGGTGTCTTCCGCGTACGCGACGTGCATGCAGCAGCGGGGGTATCAGGTGACGCCTTGAGCCGCCCCGACCTTAAAAGCGCCGGGAACCTGGCGCAGGGTCTGCCAGTAACGCTTCAAGCCGAAGATCGGAAGGGATCGCGACAACATCCCGGCTTCATCCAACGCCCCGAAGCCGTTGTCCATGCTGACCCTGCGCCCCTTCGCCTCCTCGGATTTTTCCACGCTGACCAGTTGGTTCCTGAGCCTGCGCGATGTGGTGCAGTGGGGCGGTTCGCATCTGGCATATCCGCTCTCCGATGACCAACTGGCCGAGATGCTGGCGCAGGGCGATGCCGAGCCACCGGCGCGGCGTTGCTGGATGGCGTGCCGGGACGGCAGCCCGGTCGGGCATGCGCAACTGGCGTACGAGTGGGGGGATGGCAACGCCCGCCTCGGTCGCGTTGCCATCGCCCCCGCCAGCCGCGGGCAAGGGCTGGCCAGGCCCATGGTCGCCTTGATGATCGAGGAAGCGTTCCGGACGCCCGGCATCGAGCGGCTTGAGCTGAATGTCTATATGTTCAATGCCGCCGCCATTCGCACGTATGAAAGCCTGGGCTTCATGTTGGAGGGCGTGCGCCGGTCCTCCACGCGCGTCGGGGATGAACGGTGGGATACGGGGATGATGGGCCTGCTGGCCTCGGAATGGCGGCGAGCGTCACCCGCCATTGCGGGCGGACGCTGACCTGGTCGCAAAATGCTGCGTTGCCCATTCTTCGCAGACCACCCATAGCTCGGGCGCGCCGCGCTGGATGGCCGGTCCGTAGCGGGAAACTACCTGTTCAAGCGAAACGCCACTTTCCGTCCACGTCCCGCCATCCGTGAAGATGTTGATCAGCAAGGGTTGAAACCGGTCCAGTGCCTTGGCGAACCTGGCGTCGTCCGTTTCCGCCCGTTCAAATTCATGCCAAAGCGCCAGGAGTGCTTCGCCTTGCGGATCGGGCAGCAGGCCGAACAGCCTCGCTGCGGCTGCGGTCTCCTTGGCGGCTTGGATATCGTGCCCGGCTGTGCCATGGATGGGAATATCGCCGACGTCGATCTCAACGATGTCGTGCAGCAGCAGCATTTGCATGACGCGGGCCGTGTCCACGGGGCCGCTGGCGTATTCGCTCAGCACCAGCGCATACATGGCCAGATGCCAGGAGTGCTCGGCGGAGTTTTCCTTGCGGCTTTTGTCCAGCAGCGGGGACTGGCGTACGACCGCCTTGAGCCGATCGATTTCACGCAGGAATGCAAGCTGCTTCTGCAACCTGCCGGATTGCGCGGGTTTCAACATCGTTTATTCATCCTTCCAGGCGCGGCAACGCGCCATTACATCCGTTCGCCCGGCAATT
The DNA here is from genome assembly GCA_032015805.1 of Achromobacter sp. Classification (GTDB taxonomy): domain Bacteria; phylum Pseudomonadota; class Gammaproteobacteria; order Burkholderiales; family Burkholderiaceae_B; genus Achromobacter. The sequence continues at coordinate 17,527 of DALZRX010000029.1, read as the reverse complement.
TACTGGCTTGCCCGACCCAATCCAAGAATTGCGCTTCGTCGAACTCACCTTCGTGGATGTCCAGGTAGCGCACCTGCGGATACTTCGATTTTCCTGCGGGAGCAGGCTCTAGGGAAGCGCCCTGAAAGAACGTCACTTTGACGTACTTGGTGAAGCAGTGGATGCTAAGGAACCAGCCTTCGTCATCCCGCCCGTAGAAGGGCGAGTTCCATTTGACGGCCTTGGCGACGCCGGGGACGGCTTGTTCGACCAGTGCGTCGATGCGCTTGCCGATGTGCGATTTCCAGCCGGGCATGGCGGCGATGTAGGCTTGCACGGGTCCGTTGCCGTTGCCTTTCGGTATCTGCGGGTTGCCTCCCGAGAGCAGGACGACATCGCCGGCGGACGCCGTGGATCCTGCGTCGCGTGGCTTGGCATGCTTTCGTGGCGTCACGGGCTCGGTATCTTGCGTCATGCGATGGGCTCCCTATTGTGGGCGAACTGGTCTTCACGGCCCAGGTAGTCGTCCACCGCGCTTCCCACGGTGGGATGAAAATGGGCATCGTCGAACAGCCGGGAAAGCTCAAAACGTTTGAGTTTGTCCCGCACCGGGTCCTTCATTTCCGCGAAATGCAGTGCGATGCCCTCGCGCGACAGGTTTGCGCATAGCTCGCGCAGCATGTCGGCGGAGGTGACGTCCACGCTGGTGACGGGTTCGGCGGCCACGACCACGCGGCGCACGGGGGTGGGCGAGGCTTCCACGGCTTCGAGCAGGCGTTGCTGGAACAGCTCGGCGTTGGCAAAGAAAAGCGGCGCGTCCCACCGGAAGAGCACCAGTCCGTCGATCCGCGCCGCATGCGGGTACCGTTTCAGGTCGTGATAGCCGCGAAGGTTGGGCACGCGGCCCAGCACGGCAAAGTGCGGGCGCCAGCCGTCCCACAGGAACTCAATGATGGCGATGACCACCGCGAGGCAGATGCCGGGTATGGCACCGAAGACGGCGACCGCGGCAAAGCACAGCATGGACAGCCAGAATTCCCACTGCTGGATGCGGTAGATGCGGCGCAGGTCCTTGAATTCAAAGAGGCCGATGGCGGCGGCGATCACGACGGCGGCCAGCGCGCTGTTGGGCAGGTGGCGCAATAGATTCGGCGCCGCGATCAGCAGCGCGGCCACTGCCAGCGCGCCAACGACGCCGGTGAGCTGCGTGCGCGAGCCAGCGGCTTCCGCCACCGGTGTGCGGGATGCGCTGCTGCTGACGGGAAAGCCCTGGAAAAAGCCCGCCGCCAGGTTGGCGACGCCCAGTCCCACCATTTCCTGGTTCGGATCCACGCGCGTGTTGGTGCGCGCGGCGTAGGTGCGCGACAGCACGCTGGTGTCGGCAAAGGCGATCAAGGCCACGGCGCAGCCGCCCAGCAGGATTTTCACGAGGTCGGCATTGCTGAGCCACGGCCACGCGAAGCTGGGCAGGCCCTGCGGAATCTCGCCAAGCACCTTGACGCCTTGCTGATCCAGGCCGAAGAGCTTGACCGCCAGCGTGGCAAGCACCACGGCGATCAGGATGCCCGGCACGCGGTCGAACCGTTTGAGCAGCAGGATCACCGCGAGGCTCGTCGCGCCTACCGCGAAGCTTGGCCAATGGGTTTGGCCGCCGGCAACCGCCAACGCCAGTTGCTGCGTTTCGCGCAGCGGTCCGGCGTCGTCGATGGAAATGTCGAAGAGCTTGGGCAACTGGCTGACCAGAACGGTCAACGCAATGCCGTTCATGTAGCCGTACCGTATGGGCTTGGACAGCAGTTCAGTGATGAACCCCAGGCGCATCAGCCCCATCACGATGCAGAACAGCCCCGAGACGACGGCCATCATGCTGGCGGCGGCGATGGCGCGCATGGGATCGCCATTCGAGACGCTGAGCACCACCGCGAGTATCGGGGCGGCCAGTGCGGAGTCGGGCCCCAGCACCAGGATCCGGCTGGGTCCGAAGAGGGCATAGGCCAGCAACGGGATGATGGTGGCGTACAGGCCATAGACGCCGGGCACGCCCGAGGCCTCGGCGTAGGCGATGCCGACGGGCACGAGCATGGTGGTCAGGACGAGGCCGGCGGCAATGTCCTTGGGCAGCCATCCGGCCTGATAGGACTTCAGCAACGCAAGGCCGGGCAGCCAACGCAGCCAGTGCGGCGCAATCTTGGCGGTGGAGCGGGGCGTCGCGGTAGCCATGAAACCTCGATGCAAAGGCGCGGTCCATGCAGCGCGCGGGACTGTCCCATGCGTCGTTCCGCAGGCCCATTCAGGCGAGAAGATTAGCAGAGTGGCGCATGACATCAACAGCGCGCGCGGGCTATGTCAATGCTTGCACTTTCGAAATGTTGCTTGTTGCAAAGCAACATCGCCTGCTATCTTCAAGCCCGCAAACGCATTCGCCCCGTTTTGGACACTCCCGATGCCCGCCAACCCGCTTCTGACACCCGAACCCATGCCCGCGCGTCCGACCGACACGCTGGGTTGCTCGGCCAGCAAGCTGGCGTTGAATCAGGAATTTCATGGGGGCGGCCTGACGTTCTATCGCAAGCGCACCGATAACGAGCATTTCGGCAGTGTGGAGACCCCCGCGTCCGATCGGGGGTTTCTGGTGGGCGTCGCGCTGCAGGGGGGACATCGCCGCCGCATCCTGCAGGGCAATCACGCATCGACACACGATTTTGATGTGGGGTCGATCTACATCCGGGATTTCACCGACGATTACCGTGCCGAATTGCAGGGCGGGTTTGATTTCGTGCTGGTCGAAATGTCCCGCGCGTTCATCGAACGCGTCAACGATGAGAAGGGCGGCACGCGTGTCAGCAGCCTGCTGCCGCGCAACGGCCAGCCGGACCCGGTGCTGGGCCATCTGGGACAGGTGTTGGCGGGCGTGGTGGCGGACCCCACGCAAACGAGCGGCCTGTTCGTGGAGCATTTGAGCCTGGCCCTTGGCACGCATCTGCTGACGCAATACGGGGCCGGGGCGACCAGCGGCTGGGCGGACGCGGGCGGGGCTCGCGTGCTGTCGCGCAAACTGGAGGCGCGGGCCAAGGATATGCTGCTGGCGTCCCTGCGAGAGGACGCTTCGATTGCGGATATCGCCGAGGCCTGCAATCTGTCGCGCAGCTATTTCATCAAGGCGTTCCGGCAGACGGTCGGCACCACGCCGCATCGGTGGCTGCTGGAGCAGCGGGTGCTGAAGGCGCAGGAACTGCTGCGCGTGCCGGGCCGGTCGATCACCGACATCGCGTTGCTATGCGGTTTTGCCGATCAGGCCCATATGACCCGGGTGTTTACCAGCGTGGTGGGCGTGGCGCCTGGCGCGTGGCGCCGGGAACACGGCGCGTGACACAACGGCGCGTGACATAACGGCGCGTGACACAACGCGCGGCGCCATGCCGCTACGCGTAGCCGCCACAGCCAGGTCGGCTTGGCCGCCGCCCTGCGGCGGGCCGTGCGGATTGCTCTTTCATACAAAGCAGGACGCAAGTACGCAAGACCTGCCCGCCGCCCCGCGCTAAGGTGTCGACATATTCGCCCCTTTTCCCGGATGACCTGGAAGTGTCCCTATGAGTCGTCTTGCCGCCGGCACCGCGCCGGTCGACCCGCCGTCCGACCTGGCCGCGCTGCATGCACAGGCGTTTCCAATGCTGGCAAGCGCCATGATCGACCGCGCGGCGGCCTATGGCGACGAAATGTCGGCCGAGCCGGGCACCGTGCTGCTGAACAGCGGCGACCACGAAGCCGCGTTCTACATCCTGCTGCAGGGATACGTGGAAGTGCTGGAGGAGCAAGCCGGCGGCGCCATGCGAAGTCTGCTCGTACATCGTGACGGCGAATTCACCGGCAGCCTGGACCTGTTCACGGACAGGCCGAACTCGGTCACCGTACGCGCCAACACGCCAAGCCGACTGCTGCGCCTGAGCCGCGCGGCGCTCGAATCCCTGATCCTGTCGGAACCGCCACTCGCCGAAATCATCCTGCGTGCATTCATTTTGCGTCGTATCGGGTACTTGCGGCAGCGGCCGTATGGCGGCGCCATCCTTCGGTCCGCGGCCAGGGCGGGACAGGACGATCCTGTGATGGACCTGGCGGTGATCGGTGGCGGGCCGGCCGGCTTGGCCGCCGCGTCCTATGCCGCGTCCGAAGGCTTGCAGACACTGCTGGTGGGTGGTTCGCTGTCCTGTGGCAACGCGCCGGGCCTGGACGTACTGAAGGGGTTTCCGGGCACGATTACCGGATTGTGCGAAGGCCCGCTATTGCGCCGCGCTGAGCACCAGAGCAGGCACTTCGGCGCGCACGTGCTGCCGTTGCGCACCGTCCACCGGTTCGACGGGGGCTGCTACCCGTACCGGGTGTGGCTGGACGACGGCCGGATGATTGAGGCGCGCAGCCTCATCGTTGCAACGGGCATGCGAAACGGCGATGCCGTCGCAGCAACCGCGGATGCCAACACCGCCTGGCTCGATGGGTGGCTGGACACCGACGATCAGGGCTATATCCTCACCGGCCGCGCCGCGGCGGGGTCGATGCAGGCACGGGATTACGAAAGCTCCCAGCCGGGCGTGTTTGCAGTGGGGGCCGCGCGCGCCGGTTCGGTCAAGCACGTGCTCGCAAGTCTTGCGGAGGGAGCGGCCGCGGTACGCGTGGTGCACCGGTTTCTGGACGCATCCGCGCACTGAGCGTCGGGCGGGTGTGGGCGACCCTAAGGGGTCATCCCTGGCGCGCATGAAGGGAGACGTGTAGTGGATATCCCTCATCCGGATGTCCTAAGACTCGCAAGGATTTTTTTGACAGACCATAAATTTTTTTCTCTTTTCGCAGGCTAGGGTTTGCGAACATGCGTTTAGAGCTTTTCAGCCATAAGAACGCATCGGGAGACAAACATGTTCTGTAAGCACGCCGCGCCCAAGCGCATCAACATCGTCGCGGCCGCCTTCTTCGCCGCAGCCGCATTCGCGGTTCCTGGCCATGCCTCCGCGCAGGCCGCCGACAGCTATCCCAGCAAACCCATTCGCCTGATCATTCCCTATCCGCCGGGAGGCGCGACCGACGTGATCGGGCGCATTGTCGGCCAGCGCCTGAGCGAAGAAATCGGCGGCCAGGTCGTGATTGAGAACCGGGGCGGAGCAGGCGGCAATATCGGCGCTGCCGAGGTGGCGCGCGCTCAGCCCGACGGCTATACCCTCCTGATGGGGGCGCTGACGTCGCACTCGGTCATGGCGACCCTGGAAAAGGACACCATCCCGTACGACCTGCGCAAGGACTTCGCGCCCGCCGGGGTGGTCGGCTTCGTGCCGCTGGTGGCCGTGGTCAATCCCAAGCTGCCGATCAAATCGCTGGCCGAGCTGGTGACCTACGCCAAGGCAAATCCGGGAAAGCTCAACTTCGCCTCGTCGGGCGCTGGGGCGCCGCAGCGCATGGCCATGGAACTGTTCAAGCAGATCGCGGGTGTCAACATCGTACATGTGGCCTATCGCGGCAGCGGCCCGGCCATGACCGACCTGGTGGGGGGGCAGGTCGAGACCATGACCGAAACGGTCCCCGCCGCCATCTCCTTCATCAAGTCTGGCCAGTTGCGTCCTCTGGCCGTGCTCACGCCCCAGCGCGTCTCGATGCTGCCGGACATTCCGACCGCCGAGGAGCAGGGTTTCAGCGGCTTTAACGTCAGTTCGCTCTTCGGCGTGATGGCGCCGGCAGGCACGCCGGCTCCCATCGTGGCCAAGATCAACAAGGCCCTGACCACCGCGCTGGCCAAGGACGATGCCAAGGCCCAGTTGCTGCAGCAAGGCGTCTACGCGGACGCGCTTGATGTGCAAGCCTCCAAGGCGCGCCTGAACGCCGAAATCGAGCAGTGGGCCAAGGTCATCCGAGACGGTCGCATCACAGTCAATTAACTGGAAGAAGCTTGAACGACATGAGCAAGAAGAACAGCGGATCATCGCAGGACCAGGCCGGCGGCCTGCGCAGGGGCCTCACCAACTACGGCGACAGCGGCTTCTCGCTGTTCCTGCGCAAGGCCTTCATCAAGGGCGCGGGCTTTACGGATGGCGCGCTGGACCGGCCGGTGATCGGCATCGCCAACACGGGCAGCGCCTACAACCCCTGTCACGGCAACGCGCCGCAGCTGCTGGAGGCCGTCAAGCGCGGCATCATGTTCGCGGGCGGGCTTCCGATGGATTTTCCGACCATCTCCATCCACGAGAGTTTTTCATTTCCGACCAGCATGTATCTGCGCAATCTCATGTCCATGGACACTGAGGAACTGATACGCGCGCAGCCCATGGACGCGGTGGTGCTCATCGGCGGATGCGACAAGACCGTGCCGGCCCAGCTCATGGGCGCCGCGTCGGCGGACATACCGGCGATCCAACTGGTGACCGGATCGATGCTGACTGGATCGCACCGGTCGGAGCGGGTGGGTGCATGCACGGACTGCCGCAGGTACTGGGGCAAGTACCGCGCCGAGGAAATCGACGATCAGGAGATCGCCGACGTCAATGACCAGCTTGTCGCCAGCGTGGGCACCTGTTCGGTCATGGGCACGGCAAGCACCATGGCCTGTATTGCCGAAGCACTGGGCATGACCGTGCCCGGCGGCGCCTCACCGCCTGCGGTCACGGCGGACCGGATGCGCGTCGCCGAACTGACGGGTGCGCAGGCGGTCGAGATCGCCAGACAGGGTCTGTCCGTGTCGAAGATACTGACCGCGGATTCCTTCGAGAACGCCATGCGCGTGCTGCTTGCCATCGGCGGGTCCACCAACGGCATCATCCATCTCACCGCCATCGCCGGCAGGCTGGGCCTGGACCTGGACTTGCAAGCGCTGGACCGCATGGGGCGCGAGACGCCCGTGCTGGTGGACCTGAAGCCGTCCGGCCAGCACTACATGGAGGACTTCCACAAGGCGGGCGGCATGGCCACGCTGCTGCGCGAACTCAAGCCGCTGCTGAAGCTGGACGCGCTGACCGTGACAGGCAGAACGCTGGGCGAGGAAATCGAGCGCGCGGGCCCCGGGTTCCCGCAAAGCGTGGTCAGGACGCGGCAGAACCCGATCTATCCGCAGGGCGGCATTGCCGTGCTGTCCGGCAACCTGGCGCCCGAGGGCGCCATCATCAAACAGTCATCCGCCAATGCCGGGCTGATGGAGCATGAAGGGCGCGCGGTGGTGTTCGAGAACGCCGAGGACCTGGCGAACCGCATCGACGCGGCCGATCTGGACGTCACCCCGGAGGACATCCTGGTGCTGAAGAACATCGGTCCCAAGGGGGCGCCCGGCATGCCGGAGGCGGGGTATATCCCCATCCCCAAAAAGCTGGCGTCGCAGGGCGTCAAGGACATCATCCGCATCTCGGATGGCCGCATGAGCGGCACGGCCTTTGGCACCATTGTGCTGCACGTGACGCCCGAGGCGGCGATAGGCGGGCCGCTGGCCTATGTCCGTAACGGCGACCGCATACGCCTGAGCGTGACCCGGCGTGAGATATCCCTGCTGGTGCCGGAGGAAGAACTGGAACGCCGCCGGCGCGAGCAGCCCGTCACGCCGCCCACGGCCGAACGGGGCTACAAGAAGCTGTTCCTCGATACGGTGACACAGGCCGACAAGGGCGTGGATTTCGACTTCCTGCGCGGCGTGCCGGACAAGTCCAAGTAGCTGGGCTACTGCCTTGCCCGGCGTTCCTCCATGCTGCCGAAGATGACCCCGGCGTCCTGGAAAATCGACGCGGCCATCTTGGCATGATGGCCGCCGGTGTTCCAGATCAGACCATTTCTGCGCACGGGAGCGCGGTTTGGCAACGGGATGCGCGCCACGTCGAGCGACTTCCACATGGAGGACCAGTCCGGAATCAGCGCAACGCCCAGGCCCTCGTGCACCAGCGCCACGATGGCGAGCAAGCCGTCGATCTCCAGGCGCTGCTTGGGCCAGATGTGATGGTCGCGCAGGTAGCGGTCGGCGAGTTGACCGCCGTAGATGTTCCGGTCGTAGCGTATGAAGGGTTGCGTCGACAGCAGGGTGTGGGCGTCCTGGTCCGCAAGATGGGATGGGGCAACCACGACCAGCGGCTCTTCCATGAACGGCTGCCACAGGCAGCTCTTGGGTACGGCGAACTGCGGCTCCACCACGATGGCGGCGTCGAGTTCGCCGTTGACCACCTTGCCGCACAGGTCGATGGAACCGCCCGGGGTGACGAACACCGAGGCGTCAGGATGGCGTTGGTACAGGGACTTGAGTATGGGAGGCAGCACGTTCGTGAGCGCGGACACGAAACAGCCGATGCGGAATTCGCCCGGCTGGTCGCCGTCCATGGCCATGGCCCGCAGATCGCGGACGTTGCGGATGGCTGCCTTGGTGCCTTCGAGTATGCGCATGCCGCTCTCGGTCGGCCTGACCGAACGCCCCGAGCGCTTGACCAGCGCCACGCCCAGGTCCATCTCCAGCGCCTTGATGCGCGCGGCGATGGCGGCCGAGGTGAGATCGAGCTTGCGCGCGGCTTCGGCGAATGAACCTGCTTCGACGACCGCGACGAAGCTCTGCATGCACTTGATGTCCATGAGGCGATGGGCTGCTGCCCTGGAGAAACTTCAGGTTGAAGATCGCACGAACTGCTACGTTCCCGGCCGCGGTTGCCACAAGCTGACCGCGCCAATCCCCGTATGTTATAGCCTCGAGGTTGAAACGCGGGCGCTCCCTGAAATCCTGCAAGGCGGCCGGGACGAATGCCCCGGCCAGGCGCTACGCCGTCAGACGGCCCAGCAGGCGCAACCCAGCGCACCCCAGAATCCTTTCAGGTCGGAAACTGGTAGCTTGCTGGCCCACGCGCCGGCGTGCTGGTGGCCATGCACGTTGCAGTTGTTGGCGCACGCGCAGGCGGCCGCTACCTCGCGCAGGGTGGCCTGCAGCGGCTTGCCTTCGCTGTCGCCCCAGGCGCCGTAACCGCCGAACAGGCGGGTGGGCGACCAGTCGGGCATGGCGGGGGGCGGCGCAGCCTCGTCGTGACGCGAGAACTCACCTGCGCCCCAGACCACTTTGCCGCCGACGACGGTGAGCAGGCTGCTCGTGTCGGCGATCTCGGATTCCGGGCACGCGAAGAAGTCGCGATCGGGCACGACCAGGTCGGCGAGCTGGCCGACGGCGATGCGGCCCTTTTTGCCCTGTTCGTTGGAAAACCAGGTGACGTTCTCGGTCCACATGCGCAGGGCGGCATCGCGGTCCAGGCAGTTGCGCTGCGGTGTCAGGCGCAGGCCGCCCACCGTCTTGCCGGTAATGAGCCAGGACAGCGACACCCACGGGTTGTAGGAGGCAACGCGCGTGGCGTCGGTGCCCGCGGACACGTTGACGCCTTTTTCAAGCATGCGCTTGACCGGCGGCGTCGCCTCGGCCGCGGCGGGGCCGTAGCGTTCGACGAAGTATTCGCCTTGGTACGCCATGCGGTGCTGCACGGCCACGCCGCCGCCCAGGGCAGCGATGCGGTCGATGGAGCGCTCGGAGATCGTCTCGGCGTGGTCGAAGAACCAGTTCAGGCCAGCCAGTGGCACGTCCTTGTTCACGCGTTCAAAGACGTCCAGCGAGCGCGAGATGGTTTCGTCGTAGGTGGCGTGCATCCGCCAGGGCCAGCGGTTCTGCGCCAGGATGCGCACCACTTCCTCGAGTTCGCCCTCCATTTCCGGGCCCAGCTCGGGCCTCGGTTGGCGGAAGTCTTCGAAGTCGGCGGCCGAGAACACCAGCATTTCACCGGCGCCGTTGTGGCGGAAGTAGTCGGTGCCTTGCTTGTATTGCGACGTGGCCGTCCAGTTCAGGAAGTCTTCCTTTTCCTGCTTGGGCTTCTGGGTGAAGAGGTTGTAGGCCAGGCGGATCGTCAGTTGATCGGCATCGGCCAGTTGCTGGATGACCTGATAGTCCTCGGGGTAGTTCTGGAATCCGCCGCCCGCATCGATGGCGCCGGTGACGCCCAGACGATTCAGCTCGCGCATGAAATGGCGCGTGGAATTGACCTGGTATTCGAACGGCAGCTTGGGGCCCTTGGCCAGCGTGGCGTACAGGATCGACGCGTTGGGCTTGGCGAGCAGCAGGCCGGTCGGATTGCCCGCGGAATCCCGTACGATTTCGCCGCCAGGAGGCGCGGGCGTGTTCCTGTCGTAGCCAACGGCGCGCAGGGCGGCAGCGTTGAGCAGGGCGCGGTCATACAGGTGCAGGATGAACACGGGCGTATCGGGCGCCGCCGCGTTCAGTTCCTCGATGGTGGGCAGTCGCTTTTCCGCGAACTGGTGTTCGGTAAACCCGCCCACGACGCGCACCCACTGCGGGGCAGGCGTGATGGCGACCTGGCGGCGCAGCATGGCCATGGCGTCGGCCAGGCTGGTGACGCCATCCCAGCGCAGTTCCATGTTGTAGTTCAGGCCGCCGCGGATGATGTGCAGGTGATTGTCGATCAGGCCGGGCAGCACGCCGCGTCCGTTCAGCGCAATGACGCGGGTGGCCGGACCGGCCATCGGCAGGATGTCGCTGGCCGCGCCCACGCGCGTGAAGCGGCCGTCCTTGATGGCGACGGCGTCGGCGGTGGGATTGGCCCGGTCCAGGGTCGTGAAACGGCCCTGGTGCAGGATGAGGTCGGGCGCGCCGTCGCGCGCGGGGTCGAAAGTATCAGCCATTGCGCTTGTCTCCACATGCATCGGCGGGTTGGCGGGCGGTATCGGCGGCCGGCTTGGGGCAACTGGGCAGTTCGCCGAACATATGGGGTTTTACCTGTTCATGGATAAAGGACGTGCGGGTGGGCTCGTGCGCAAGCAGGCGCTTGACCAGCGGGGGAATCTGTTCCCCCGCCAGGATGCCGAGCAGGCCTACCAGGGCGATCACTGGTGGGGCCGGGGACCGCACGTTGAACAGCGCGTAAATGACGCCGACCAGCAAGCCGAGTCCAAGCGAAACAAGGTAGACCTTCATTGGCGTGCTCCCATCAGGCTTCGTGCGCGTTGAACATGGACTTGGCATAGATGATGCCCAGGCCATAAGCCCCGCCAAACTTCTTGGCGATGCCGGTCGTCATGTCGTAGGTGTCGATGCGGGCCCAGTCGCGCTGCATCTCCAGCAGGTACTGCAGTGCGGTGACGGGCTGGCCGCCTGCCTGCACGATACGCTCAATGGCGCGGTTGTGGGCTTCGGCCGACACGTCGCCGCAGGCGTCGGTGATCACATAGACCTCGAAGCCCTGATCCAGCGCCGACAGGGCCGGGCCGACGATGCACACGCTGGTCCACAGGCCGGCCAGCACGATGCGCTTCTTGCCGATTTCGTTGATCTGCTTGATGACGGCGGCGTCTTCCCAGGTGTTCATGGACGTGCGGTCCAGCAGGGGCTGGCCCGGGAAGGGCATGGTGACTTCCTCGAACATGGGCCCGGAGAAGCTCTTTTCGGCGACCGTCGTCAAAATGGTGGACACGCCAAAGCCGGCGGCGGCGTGGGCGACCAGCGCGGCGTTGCTGCGCAACGTGACCGCGTCGATGGAATGGGTGGCGAACGCCATCTGCGACTGGAAGTCGATCATGATCAGCGTGTGGTCGTGCGGGGACAGGAGCTTAACGCCGGGGGTGGGGGTCGCATTGACAGGCATGGATGACTCCTTCGGTTGCCATGGACAGGGACCCCGGCAATGTGCCAGCCGGCGGGGGCGCCGTATTGAACGATAGTCCGCAGGTTTGAAGATTGTGATTGCAGCGGCCTGTCATTTCGACAATGGCCGGATGGGTTGGCGAAACGGTGTATCGCCACGGGACCGCCGCTCGGGTACGCTGCATGGGGTCCTGGCAAAACGCCAAGGGCCGCCCCGTTGCGTCGTGCTTACCCCCCTCTGCTTTCGGAGAATCCCCATGGGCCTGGCCTTCCAGAACGAAATGCACGACGACTTCGGCACGCGGCCGGTCGCCTACATGCCTTACGGCGGGGCGGATCTGGGGGAAATTCTGGCCGTGGGGCGTGCGGTGGGGGACGGGGACGACGCCGCGTTCTTCGAGGCCTGGATGGCCGCGGGAGATCGGCTAGCCGCCGAGGCGCACGACGCCGAACGCCTCGATCGCATCGCCAGCGCGCGGGAAATGCATCTGCGAGCCAGCGCCTTCTACTCCACGGCGTACCGGCCGCTGTACGGTGCGCCGACGGATACGCGGCTGCTGGCGGCCTTCCGCAAGCAGATGGCGGCATTCGACCGGGGGCTGGCGCTGTCCTCGCACTGCGTCAAGCCCATGGACATCCCGCTGGATGGCGGCCACATGCCCGCCTATCTGGTGCCGGCCGAAGGCCACGAAACCGAAGTCAGGCCGCTCATCATCTTCACCAACGGCTATGACGCCACGGTGACCGACATGTATTTCGCGTGTGCCGTTGCCGCGACCCGCAGGGGCTATCACGCGCTCGTGTTCGACGGTCCGGGCCAGGGCGGTATGCTGTACGAACAAGGGGTGCCCATGCGTCCCGACTGGGAGTCGGTGGTTGGCGCAGTCGTGGACCGCGCGGTCGAGTCGCCCCTCGTCGACGCCAAACGCATTGCACTTAGCGGCTGGAGCCTGGGCGGCCATCTCGCGCCGCGCGCGGCCTCCGGAGAATCCCGGCTGGCGGCCTGCATCGCCGACCCCGGTCAATTCGGCATGGCAGACTTGTTCCGGCCCGTGGCGGTCAAATTGGGCGCCAGCCCGCAAAGCGCCGCAAACCTGGGTGAGTTGGATCAACCCGTGCTGGACCGCCTGTCGCAGCTCGTCATGTCCAGTCCGCTGCTCAGATGGAAGGTGGTGCAGCGCGGCTTCTGGGTGCATGGCGTGGACAACCTGCGCGACTATCTGCGGGCAGTGGAGCAATTCACGCTGGACGGCCGGGTCGAGGGCATTACGTGCCCCACGCTCGTGACGCTGGCCGAAAATGACCCGCTGGCCGCCGGCACCCAGCAATTCTTCGATCAACTGCGCTGCCCCAAGGCGCTGCTGCGTTTTACGGCGCAGGAGGGCGCGGGGGACCATTGCGAATCCGCGAACCGGTCGCTGTTGAACCGCCGGGTGCTGGATTGGCTGGACGGGGTGCTGTAACAGGCGGGCCGGGGCCGCGCCGCCGCGCTGCCTATAATTGCACCGATCCCCGCCTTTTTTGACGGCAACCCTGCCGTGCCTCATGTCGACCTTGCCTTTGCGCGTGCTGTCGGTGATTCCGCCGATGACGCAGCTGAACACCCCTTATCCGTCCACCGCCTACCTGACCGGCTTCCTGCGTTCGCGCGGCGTCACGTCGTTCCAGGAGGATTTGGCGCTTGCCCTGGTGCTGCGCCTGCTGTCGGCCGAAGGCCTGCGGGCCGTGGCGCAGCGGATCGAGGCGCTGCCCTTAGAAAAACACACCCAGCCGATCCAGGCCTTTGTCGCCATGCAGGCGCGCTATCTGGCCACCATCGGGCCGGTGATCGCCTTCCTGCAGGGACGTGATCCGACGCTGGCGCACCGCATCGCGGGACGCAACTATCTGCCGGAAGGGCCGCGTTTCAGCGCGCTGGATGTCTACATGGACGAGGACGGCGGCGATCCGCTGGGCTGGGCGTTCGGCGCTTTGGGCCTGCAGGACCGGGCCAAGCATCTGGCCACGCTGTATCTGAACGACCTGGCCGACGTCCTGCGCGACGGGATCGATCCACGCTTTGAATTCGTGCGCTATGCCGAATCCCTCGCAGGCAGCCAACCCACCTTCGATCCGCTGGCGGCGGCGCTCGCCGCACCCATGAACCTGGTGGACGAGACGCTGCGCGAACTCACCGAGGCCGCGCTGGCGCGCCATACGCCGACCATGGTCCTGCTGTCGGTGCCGTTTCCCGGCGCGGTCTACGCGGCCTTCCGGATCGCACAGGCCATCAAGGCGCAGGATCCCAGCATCGTCACCGTGCTGGGCGGCGGGTTCGTCAACACCGAACTGCGCGATCTGAAAGACCCGCGCGTGTTTGATTACTTCGACTATGTCACCCTGGACGCCGGCGAGCGCCCCTTGCTTGCCCTGCTGGAGCACGTGCAGGGCAAGCGGTCGCGCCAGCGCCTGGTGCGCACCTTCGTGCGCGACGCGGATAGCGGCACGGTGCGGTACGTGAACCTGGTCGAACCGGACGTCGCGTTCGCGGAAGTCGGCACACCCACGTGGGACGGCTTGCCGCTGGATCGCTACCTGTCGCTGCTGGACATGCTGAACCCGATGAACCGGCTCTGGAGCGACGGCCGCTGGAACAAGCTGACCATCGCCCACGGCTGTTACTGGAAGAAGTGCAGCTTCTGCGACGTGGGCCTGGACTATATCGGACGCTACGAGGGCGCCGAGGCGTCCGTGCTGGCCGATCGCATCGAATCCATCGTGGCCGAGACCGGACAGACCGGCTTTCATTTCGTCGACGAAGCCGCGCCGCCCAAGTCGTTGAAGGCCCTGGCGACTGAACTGATCGAACGCAATGCCGGCATCTCCTGGTGGGGCAACATCCGCTTCGAGAAGACGTTCAGCCCGGAATTGTGCGAACTTCTTGCCGACAGCGGTTGTATCGCCGTTTCCGGCGGCCTGGAGGTCGCTTCAGATCGGCTGCTCAACCTGATGAAAAAGGGCGTATCGATCGACCAGGTGGCGCGCGTGACGCGCGCTTTCAGTGACGCCGGCGTGCTGGTGCATGCCTACCTGATGTACGGCTTTCCCACGCAGACTGTGCAGGACACCGTGGATGCGCTGGAGTACGTGCGCCAGCTTTTCGAGAACGATTGCATCCAGAGCGGGTTCTTTCACCGTTTTGCCTGTACGGTGCATTCGCCCGTGGGGCAGAACCCGGACGAATACGGCATCCAGCTCAAACCCTTGCCCGAGATCACATTCGCCAAGAACGACGTGGGCTTTCACGACCCCACGGGCGTGGACCACGATGCGCTGGGCAAGGGCTTGAAGAAGGCCATCTACAACTTCATGCACGGCATCGGTCTGGAAGAGGACGTGCGAAGCTGGTTCCCGTTCAAGGTGCCGCGCACGACGGTGGCGCGGCATCGCATTGCGCGCGCGCTGAGCCAGCGAGGGTAGGGCGTTTCAGGCGCGGCGCGTGCCGCTACAGCACGAAGCCGCCGTCCGCGGTCAGGCTGGCACCCGTGATGTAGCCGGCATCGGCCCCGGCCAGGAATGCCGCAAGACCCCCGATTTCGCTGGCACGTCCCATGCGTCCGAGCGGAATCCGCGGAATGAGTTGCGCCGTCCACTCTGCCGTCAGGTCAGTCTGGATGGGCCCGGGCTGGATATTGTTGACGGTGATTCCCCGCGTCGCCAGGTCCAGGGCCGCGCCGCTGACCAACGCGGCAACGGCGGCCTTGGTCATTGCGTAGACGCTGCTTCCCGGTGAGCCGGTTCTGACGGCGGTGTTGCTGCCGATGGTGATGATTCGCCCGCCGTCGCGCATGTGGGCGGCGCAGGCCTGGATGGCCAGGAACACGCCGCGAACGTTCACGGCCAGCATCTGGTCCAGTTCATCCAGCGGGACCGCGCCGAGCGGATTGGCGCGGTAGATGCCGGCGTTGACGACGGCCACGCTTAGCATTCCAAAGCGTTGCACGGCGCAGTCGACGGCGCGGGCGATGGCCTCCGGCTTGGCGCTGTCGGCTTCAATGGCCAGCGCCTGCCCGCCGGTGGCCTCGATGGACGCGACGACCTCGTTGGCGCTGTCGGCCCGGTTCGCGTAGGTCAGGGCGACCGCATGGCCCGCCTGCGCCAGCCTTGTGGCGATCGCGGCGCCAATGCCGCGGGATCCACCGAAAACGAGCGCGGCGGGGGAGTCGTGTGTGGGATTGTTCTGCATGATGGACACCAAGTTGACTGCGTGTCTGCATCATCCCGCTGAATCGGCGCCCCCGCACGCCCGATTTCATGTCGCACTGTGTGCGGCGGGAATGGCAGATACACGCCGGTACCGTTGCCCCCATCGGCGTGCCAATAAGCGCGGATTTGCCGCGCGATCCGGCCCGTCAGGCCGCCGGCGGCGCGTCCTGCACTGTGGAAAGCACCGGCTCGGCTGCCTCGGCGCCCGGGATCGCGTTCGTCAGGTCCTCGGTCATCTCGTGGTCCAGCGCACCCTGGATCAGGTCATCGGTCACGCGCAGCTCCACGCCCACCGGCGACATCTGCGCGGCGGCTGCGAAGGGCGCCACGGGGGCGGGCGCCGGTCGTTCGTTGCGGCGCCAGACAAAGAAGGTCACCAGCCCGAGATTCAGCAAGGCAAAGCACCAGAAGAGGCCCGCTTCGCCAAACTGCGCCATCACCGGCGAGATTGCCAGCGGGCTGAGCGCCGAGCCCAGCGAGTTGATCAGCAGCAGCCCCTGGATCATGCGCACCAGCGCGTCGGCCGGCGCCCGGTCCGCCGCGTGGCTGACGGCCACCGGATAGATGGCGAAGACGCCGCCGCCCAGTAGGAACAACAGCGGCATCAACATCGGCGAGGCGGGCGGCAGCATCAGGATCAGCAGGCTGAGGACGGCGCAGAACACGGCGAGCGCGATCAGCACCACCTGGCGGTCGCGCAGGTCGGACCAGCGTCCGACGGGGTATTGCAACACCATGGCGCCCAGGATGACGGCGCCCATCATCTTGCCGACCTCGGCGACGTCCAGGCCGATGCGCTGAAGGTACAGCGGCAGCAGCGTGTAGACGGCGGCAATCGCCACGCCAGAGCCGAAGCAGCCCATCACGCCCGTGGGCGTCATGCGCGCCAAGTGCTGGGGAAGCAGCGGCTCCACGCGCTCCACCAGAGGGGAGACGCGCGGAATGATGACCATGGGCAGCACCGACAGCGACGCCAGCAGGCCGGCCACCATGAACGGCGCCATGTCGCCGAGCCGGGTGATCGCGCCCAGTTCCAACTGGCCCAGCATGCCCGAGCCATACAGCGCAATCATGTAGAGCGCCAGCAGGCGTCCCCGCATCTTGGCATCGCCCGCCAGCAGCAGCCAGCTCTCGACCACCAGGAACACGCCGACGCTCGCCCAGCCATTGATCAGGCGCAGCACGAACCAGGCTTCGCTATTGAAGATCAGGCCCTGCAGCAGCACCGTCACGGCGATGAGGGAAGCAAAGCTGCTGTATGCGCGGATATGGCCGATGCGCAGGATCAGGCGGTCATTGAAGATGGCGCCGAGTGTCAGGCCGATGAAGTACGACGACGAAATGATGCCGATGACAGTCGCCGATTCGCCGGCGGCGTCCAACTGCAAGGTCGTAAGGGAAGAGATGAAAGCGTTGCCGATGCAGACAACAAACAAGCCGAGTAGGGGCCCTAGCACCAGGCCCAACAACTGCCGAGACATGAAATCCTCGATTTCCAGAACAGCAAAAGCATCCGGTGCGACCGGACAAACGATCAATGAGGGTGGGGGGAATGCGTCATGGTTCGCCTGGCTTGTGGGGGCAATGCCATGCGCTTGGGCGCGGGCCGGGCGTCGCGTGGGGCGCCCGGCGGAAATCCGGCGGGGATTGTAGCGCCGTTTGCCGGGCGCCCCG
>DALZRX010000028.1:0-19225 GCA_032015805.1 Achromobacter sp. | reverse complement strand
CGGGTGGATTGGCGACCGGGTTGGCGGCCGGGATTGCCGCCGGGACATTGGACGGCGGGGAGCCCGCCATCACCACCTCCGGCTGCTCGTCGCCGCCGCCCAGCGCCACATACAGCGACACGCCATTCTGAAGCTGCGACGCCCGCAGCGTCAGCATCTGCTGCTCGGCGGTGAACAGCCCACGCCTGGCGTCGACCACTTCCAGGTAGATCGAGATGCCGTTCATGTAGCGCAGCTCGGCGGTCTCGGCCAGCCGGCGCTGCGCCTGGATCGCCGTTTCCTGCGCGGTCACCTGTTCCTGGAATCGCCTGCGGTTCTCCAGCGCGGTCGCCACTTCGCTGAACGCGGTCTGCACCGTCTTGCGGTAGTTGGCGACCAGTTCGTCGCGCTGCGCGGTCGCCAGGTCCACCGCCGCCCGCCGCTGCCCGTAGTCGAAGATCGGCCACCCGATCCCCGCGCCGATGTTCCAGATCTGGCTCGGCGACGAGAACAGGTCGGACAGTTCGGTCGATGCAAAGCCGAAAGAGCCCGTCAGGGCGATGCGCGGGAACATCGCCGCGCGCGCGGCGCCAATGTTGGCATTGGCGCCGCGCAGGCGGTTCTCCGCCTGGCGGATGTCGGGCCTGACGATCAACAGGGACGACGGCAGGCCGGGACTCAGTGCATCGAACTGCCCCGCCGCCTCGATGGGCTGGCCGCGGGTCATCTCTTGCTGCAGGTCTTCACCCACCAGCACCCACAACCGGTTCCAATGCGCCGCCGTGGCGCGCTGCCACTCGGCAAGCTGGGTCTGCGCCTGCGTCAGCAGGATGGCCGATTGCTCGAAGTCGACCAGCGACGTAACGCCCGCGTCCAGGCGGTCCTTCGCGACGCGTAGCGCATAGCTGCGCGTTTCCACCGTGCGCTGCGCCAGCGCGATGCCCTCCTCGCCGGCCCGCGCGTCGTAATAGGTGGACGCCACGTTCGCGATCAACGACAGCCGGAACGCCCGCCGCCCTTCGACCGTCGCCAGATACTGCTGCAATGCTGACGCCGTCAGGTTGCGCACCCGCCCCCAGAAGTCCAGCTCGAAGGACGAGACCATCACCTGCGCGCTGAATTGATTGAACTGCACGGTCTGCCGCGACCCCGCCAGCGCCGGGTCCAGGACGGTGAGGGGCTGCTGGTTGCGCGAGGCCGCGGCGCCGGCGTCCAATTGCGGCAACTGGTTGGCGCGCTCGATGCGATAGAAGGCGCGCGCCTGCTCGATCCGGGCGGTCGCCGCGGCCAGGTCCTGGTTCAGTTCCAGGGACCGGGCGATCAGGCGCTTCAACTCGGCGTCCCCGAAGAACTGCTCCCAGGTCACGTCCTGGGCCGCCACGGCGTCCAGGGGCACCTCGCCGGGAAACACGGTGGGCGTCGCAACCTCCGGCCGGCGGTGTTCCGGCGCCAGGTTGCAGGCGGACAGGCCCCAACCCAGCAGCGCCGCCAACGCGATGCGGGCCGGCCTCATGGGTTCTCTCCCCGCTCTTCGGGCTTGGCCGGGACATTGGCGGCCGGCGTGGGCGCAGGGTTGCCTGAATTCTTGCGCGGACCCGACCAGCGCCTGGCGACCATGTAGAACAGCGGCGTGAAAAACACGCCGAACAGCGTGGCGGTCAGCATGCTGCCCATCACGCTGGTGCCCACCGCCTGCCGGCTGGCCGCGCCCGCGCCGGTGGCCAGGACCAGCGGCAGCATGCCCAGCACGAAGGTGACACTGGTCATCACAATGGGACGCAGGCGCTGCCGGGCGGCGTCGACCACCGCCTCCTTGCGGTCGCGCCCTTCCAATTCCTCCTTGAGCGCAAACTCAACGATCAGGATGCCGTTCTTGGCCGCCAGGCCGATGATGGTGACGAGCCCGATGTTGAAATAGATGTCCGCGGACATGCCCCGCCCCAACGTGAACGCGGCCGCGCCCAGGATGCCGAACGGCAGGATCAGCAGCACGGAGACCGGAACCGACCAGCTTTCGTACAGCGCCGACAGCAGCAGGAACACCACAACCAGCGACAGGGCCAGCAGCAGCGCCACCTGGTTGCCCGCCTGACGCTCTTCGTACGCGGTGCCCGTCCACTCGTAGGTAATGCCTTGCGGCAGCACGCGGCCGGCAATGGCCTCCATCTCGGCCAGCGCCACGCCGCTTGAGCGGCCCGCCGCGGCCTCACCCGAGATGGTGATCGAAGGAAAGCCGTTGTACCGTTCCAACTGCTGCGGACCATCGATCCAGCGCATTCGCGAGAACGCCGAAAACGGCACCATCTCGCCCCGGTTGTTCGGCAACTGCAGGGCCGCGATGTCCTGCGGCTGCATCCGCTGGTCCGCTTCGGCCTGGATGAAGACCCGCTGCACCGAGCCATCGTGCAGGAAGTCGTTGACGTAGTTCGACCCGAACGCCAGCGTCAATGCCTGGTTGACCTGCGCCACCTGCAGGCCCAGCGCACGCGCATGTACGCGGTCGATCTCCACATAGAGACGCGGCCCGGGCGGCATGCCGTCCACGCGCATGCCGGTCAGCACCGGACTGGCCGCGGCGGCCGCGATCATCGCCGCACCGGTCGCTGCCAGGCCCGCCCCGCCCTGCGCCGTGCGATCCTGCACCTTCATCGAAAAGCCCGACGCATTGCCCATCGACGGAATGGGTGGCGGATTGAGCGCAAAGATCATGGCCTGCGGAATCGACCGGAACGCCAGGTTGCTGCGCCCGACCAGCGCATCGACGGCGTCGCTGCGATCCGTGCGCTCGCTCCACGGGTGCAGGTCCACGAACGACAGCGCGGCGGTCTGCCCCTGTCCGAAGAAGTTGAAGCCCACCACTGACGCCACATTGCGCACGGCCGGCTGCTGGCGCAGCAGGCTTTCGGCCTGCTGCACGGCCGCCTCCGTCTGCTCGGCGGTGGTGCCCGGCGCGCCGGTGTACGACACGAAGTAGTAGCCCTGGTCCTCCAGCGGCAGGTAGCCGCCGGGCAGGCGCGAGAACAGGAAGACCGTCAGCCCGCAGACGCCCAGAAAGATCAGCATCCACCGCAAGGGCCGCACCAGCATGTGCTCCACCGCCCGCACATACTGCCGCGTCATCGCGTCAAACCCGGCGTTGAACTTGTCGAATACCCACTGCTTGCCCTTCGACAATCTACCCTTGGGCGGCTTGCCGTCCGGCAGCTTGAGCAGCGTGGCGCACAGCGCGGCGCCCAGCGACAGCGCCAGCACCGTGGACACGACAATCGCCACGGACAGCGTGATCGAGAACTGGCGGTAGATGGCGCCGCTGGACCCGGGAAACATCGCCATCGGCACGAACACCGCCACCAGGACCAGCGTACTGGCGATGATCGGCCCCCACACCTGGCCGACCGCCTTGCGCGTCGCCTCGGGCGCAGACAGCTTTTCGTCCTGCATGATCCGGGCGACGTTTTCCGACACCACGATGGCGTCGTCGTTCAGCACCCCGATCGCCACCACCATGCCAAACAGCGACAACAGGTTGATGGACGCGCCAAAGAGGAAGAGGCCCGCGCAGGTGCCGATCAGCGCAATGGGCACGATCAGCGTCGGGATCAGCGTGCTTCGCCAGCTTTGCAGGAACAGGAACACCATGGCCGTCACCAGCAGCAGCGCCTCCACCATGGTGACCAATACCGAACTGATCGAGGTCGTGATGAAGGGCGTGGTGTCGAACGGCACCGTCCAGCCCACGCCGGCCGGGAACACCGTTTCCAGCTCGGTCATCCGCTGCCGCACCTGCCGCGCGACGTCCAGCGCATTGGCGTCGTTGGCAAGCTGGATCGCAATGCCCGCGGCTTCCTTGCTGTTCACGCTGAGCCGGAAGTTGTAGCTTTCGTTGCCCAGTTCCACCCGGGCGACGTCGCCCAGCCGCACCAGCGAGCCGTCGTTATTCACGCGCAGGATGACCTGCCTGAACTGCTCGGGAGTGGAAAAGCGGCTTTGCGCGACGATCGGCGCGTTGAAGTCGGCGCCGCGCGCCAGCGGCAGATCGCCCAGCGAGCCACCGATCGTCTGCGCGTTCTGCTCCTGCACCGCGCGCATCGCGTCGCTGGCCGACATCTGGAAGCTCGCCAGCCTGCGTTCGTCCAGCCAGATCCGCATGGCGTAAGACGAGCCGAAAAGCTGCACGTCGCCCACGCCGCGGATCCGCCGCAGCTCATTAAGGATGTTGTTGGACGCGAAATTGCCCATTTCCACGGCGTTGACGTTGCCGCTTTCGGATTGCAGCGCCAGCAGCATCAGGAAACCGGACGACGCCTTGGTCACCGCCACCCCAAGCTGGCGCACCTCCTGCGGCAGCCGCGGCTCGACCCGGCTCAGCCGGTCCTGCACCTGGCTGCGCGCCACGTCCAGGTCGGTGCCGGGCTCCAGGGTCACCGTGATCTGCGAGGTGCCGTTGGCGCGGCTGACCGACGCCATGTACAGGAAGTTGTCGACCCCGTTCATTTCCTCCTCGATGATGGAGGTGACCGTACGATCGATGGTCGTGGTGTCGGCGCCCCGGAAGGTCGCCTGGATGGTGATCGAGGGCGGCGCGATATTCGGATACTGCTCAACCGGCAGCAGCACCACCGAAATCAGCCCGAAGAGCAGGACGAACAGCGCCACCACCCAGGCGAAAACCGGCCGCAATACGAAGAATGAGCCCATGGCCGACTCCGCTAGGGTTTCGCGGGTTGCTGTTCGACCGGATCCACCTGCTGGCCTGGCCTGATCTTGTGCCAGCCATCCACCACCACTCTCTCCCCTGGTTCAAGGCCGCGCCGCACCAGCCAGTTCCCCGCGACCTGCTCGCCGACCTCGATCTGCTTGGGCACCGCGGTGTCGTCCGGACCGATCACGAACACGGTGGCCGTGTCGCCGTTCAACCGCGCCGCCCGCGCCGGAATCAAGATGCCCTGCTGGCGCACGCCCACATGGATCTGGCCGGTGACGAACTGGCCAGGTAACAACTCCCGATTGGCGTTGTCGAATCGGGCGCGTATGGTCTGCGCGCCCGTGCTGCGGTCCACGCTCAGGTCCGCGAAATCCACGACGCCGGTCTCGCCGAACTCGCGGCCGTTCGCCAGCATCAGCCGCACCTGGAACGTGTTGTCCTGCGCCGTGGCCAGCGCGCCGGAGCGCGCATAGTCCGTCAGGTCCATGATGGCGGTGTTGGACTTGGTGAACGTGGCGCTGATCGGGGAAAGCTGGTTGACCTGCGCCAGCAGCGTCGCCGCCGATGCGCTGACCAGCGCGCCTTCGGTGACCAGCGCGCGGCCCACACGCCCCGCGATCGGCGCCCGGACCGTGCACCGGTCCAGCCGCAGTTGCGCCAGCGTCACCGCCGCTTGCGCATCGGCCACATTGGCCTGTGCCTGTCCAAGTGCCGCCAGCGCAGCCTCGTACTCCTGCGCGCTGACCGCCTGTCGCTGCACCAACGGCCGAAACCGGTCCGTGACGGAACGTGCGTTCTTCTGCACGGCCTGCGCGCGTTGCAGCATGGCGTTGGCTTGCGCAAGCTGCGCCTTGTAGTCGCTGGGATCGATCTGGAACAGTACGTCGCCGGCCTGCACATCGCTACCCTCGGCGTAGAGCAGCTTCTCGACGATGCCGTCGACGCGCGCCCTGACTTCGGCCGTGCGGATGGGTTCGATCCGGCCGGGCAGATCGACGTTCAGATCGACGGGCTGGCTTCCGACAGTCATGACGAATACCTTCATCGGCGCGATGGTGACGGCCGCCGCATCGTTCCGGTCACCGCAACCCGCCAATGCAAGCGTCCAGGCGCCCAGGGCATACAACAGGACACGTCGGACATTGCTGCTTACTTGCGTCATCCACTACTCCCAGGCGGTCAGACACGGGGTCTCGCGCTGCCCTTGTCCCGTGCTCGCGGGAAGGGCTTTACTCGGACGGCTCAATGGCGCGACAGGCGCGCCGGACTAGCATCGAGGTATTGGATTGCGGGCGCGACGAATGCCGGGGGGCATTTCGCGTCGGGGATGGGGGAAAGCGCCGGTCGGGAAAAGGCCGATCCAGGGGGAACCTGCCCAACTGGGCAAGGCCGGCTCGTGTCCGGCATCGGCCGGGCGCGACGTGATACAGACAGGACCATCGACTTTCGCACAAGCATCCTTTACGTCGTTGACAGGAAAACTGGCTGAAAAAGTATTGGGTGGTCGTGCTGCGGACAAGGTATCTGATCCGCGAGGGCGGCGCGGGCACGTTGCATGCTGGGCGCCGCGCGACAACACAGCTTAAGTAGCGTTTACGCTTAGTGCAAGCTTTTCTCGTTCACATCCGGGCGGGTGTTTCTAGACATGACAAATCGGCACAAAACGGCATGACGCGCGCGCCCGAGCAGGCGCTGCCTCGGCAATCAGCGGCCTTCGTCACGGCTTGCGCGGCAATCAGCCATGCACACGCAGTTTGCGGACGACCTCGAGCAGATCATCCAGCGATACCGGCTTGCTGATATGCGCCGAAAAGCCCGCCTTGACGGCTTCGCGCATGTCTTCCTTGGCGCCAAACCCGGTCAATGCGATCGCCGGCAGATCCCCCCCATCCCCTTTTTCGCGGATGGCTCGCATCAGCGAATAGCCATCCATGTCCGGCATGCCGATGTCGGACAGCAGCAGGTCGAATTGGGTCGTTTCAAGGATCTCCAGGGCCTGGCGGCCGTTGGAGGCGGCGGTGACCTCTGCGCCTTCCATGTCGAGCAACTCGCGCATGATGTGAAGGACATCCTCTGAGTCATCGACCAGCAGCACTTTCAAACCCTCGAGCGGCATGTCGCTGTTCGCTTGGGGCGCATCTTCCTCTTCGCGCGCGCCGGCCAGGTCAAGCGACACCGTGAAGCACGCCCCCAGTCCCACGCCGCCCGAGCGCGCCTCGATGGTGCCGCCATGCGCGCCAACCAGCTCGCGCACGACGGCCAGGCCGATGCCCAGGCCCGGGCTGGCGCCGGCCTTCTGGCGGGCGTCGCCCTGGCTGAACATGTCGAAGACGTGGCCGACGAACAGCGGATCGATGCCCTGGCCCGTGTCGGAGACTTCGAGCTTCAAGCGGGTATCCTCGACGGCCAGCTTGAGCGCGACTGAACCGCCCTCGGGGGTGAACTTGATGCCGTTGTTCAGCAGGTTCCAGATCACCTGCTCGATCCGCACCGGGTCCGCATCCAGGTAGATCGCCTGGACAGGATCGAAGTCGCTGCGCAGGTTGATGCCTGCCGATGCGGCCACCGGCGTCAGGACTTCAAGGATGTTCTTGGCGATGGCCGTCACGTCGATGATCGACCGGTTCAGCGCCAGCTTGCCGGTGCGCACGCGCGACAGATCCAGCAGATCGTCGATGATGCGCGCCTGACCCCTGACTGATCGCTGGATCAGATCGGCCGCCCGCGCCGCCGGCGCGGAGTTGCGCACGGCCGGCGTCCGGGCAAGCAGCTCGGCGTTGAGCTGGATGAGGTTGAGCGGATGCTTGAGCTCGTGCGACACGACCGCAAAAAACTCGTCTTTGAGCACGCTGTCGGCCCGGGCGCGATCCAGCCGCGATTCCTGCTCGGCATCTCGCAGCTTCAGTTCCGTCACGTCGCGCACGATCTTGGCAAAGCCTTGATAGACCGGATCGTCCATCCGGTTCACGCCGCCCGTGCAAAAGACCAGGCTGCCGTCCTTGCGCTGGTGCCACCGTTCGTCCGGCGCGTAGCCGATCTGCCGGGCGCGATTCAGTTCCAGTTCCGGCCGGCCGGCTTCGATGTCCTCTTCCGTGAAGATCATCGAAATGGACTTGCCTTCCGCCTCGGCGGCGGTATAGCCGAACATCAGCTCGGCGCCAATGTTCCAGTTGGTGATGATGCCTTCGTTGTCCAACGTCATGATGCCGAAGTCGCGCGCACTCTCCGTCATCAGCTTGAGGTGTGCCTCGCCCAGCCGCACGCGGTCCTCCGCCTTGCGCCGGTCGGTGATGTCGATGAACGTCAGGACCGCGCCCTCGATGCGGTGCTCGGCACTGCGGTAGGGCAAGAGCCGCGCCAGGTACCAGCGATCGGTCGTGCTGTGCACCTCGCGCTCCAACGGACGCAGGGACTCGAACACGCCGGCGGCGTCTTTGGCCAGATCCGGATACTCAAGCCGGTGGGTGATGTCCAGCACCGACCGCCCGGCATCGCTGGCGATCACGTTAAAGATGTCCGAAGCGCGCGGCGTGAACCACTGGATCCGCATCAGGCGGTCCACGAACACCGTGGCGATGTCGGTGGACGCGATGAGGTTCTGCAGGTCGTCGTTGATCTTGGCGGTCTCGTCGACCTTGGTCCGGAGCTCCGCGTTGACCGTGATCAGCTCTTCATTGACCGACTGCAACTCTTCCTTGCCCGTTTCCAGCTCTTCGGTGGTCGAACGCAGCTCTTCATTGATGGCCTGCAGTTCTTCGTTGGACGCCTTCAATTCTTCCGTCGACGTTTCGGCCTGCTCGATGGTGGCCTGCAATTGATCCTTGGTGCGCTGAAGGTCGGCCTCCAGTTGCGTCAGCACGGCAGCCGAGCCGTTTGCCGGCCCCTGAATGCTGTCGGCGCTCATGACGTCTTCGACTTCGTCGAACAGCACCAGCATGTAATCGCTGGAGGATTCCTCGTGGCGGAACGGCCGCACGATCATGTTGACGTAGGTCTGGCGCTCGCCGAAGGTCATCTTGACGCGCCGCGCCTCGACGCTCTTGCGCGAGTGCAGCGCCTGGAACATCGCGGTGCGCAGTTCGGTTCGCAATTCGGGATGCACCGAGGACGGCAGGTTACGCGAAGGTTCGCCCCCAGGATGCCGCAAAAAGCGTCCCGCGCGTTCGGAGATGTGCACGATGTCGCTGTTGGCATCGACGATGACGCTGGGCGGCGCGTTCATCTCAAGCGCGCGCTGATGCACGGCGGCGTAGGAGACCTGGACACGGCGGGACGGCGCCGTCGCCGCATGCACGGGACGGACGTGGCGGAAACCGGCCGCCGTCATTTCCGGCAGGCTGCTGAGTTGCGTGGGCGTTTCCCGGGCGACGTAGATGCGGTGCCGCTTATCCACCACCTGAAAGAGCTGCGGACACGCATCGGCCGATTCAGAACTGCCCAGGAACAGATAGCCGCCAGGTTTCAGCGCGAAATGGAACATGCGCAGCACGTCGCGCTGCACCTCGCGGTCCAGGTAGATCAGCAGGTTGCGGCAGCTGACCAGGTCCAACCGGGAAAACGGCGGATCGCGCAGGATGTTGTGCACGGCAAAAAGAACGCGTTCGCGGATGTCCTTCTTGATGCGGTATTCATTGTCCTGCTCGCTGAAAAACGTATGCAGCATCGAATCGGACACATCGCCCTTGATCGCCAGCGGATACGCGGCCGCACGCCCCACGGCCAGCGCCGATTCATCGATGTCGGTCGCAAAGAGCTGGATTTTGGGCGGGTGAGGCAGCGCATCCGCGTGCGCGCTCATCAGCATGGCCAGCGAATACGCCTCTTCGCCCGTGGAGCAACCCGCAATCCAGGCACGCATTGCGCCGTCGGGCGAATCGCCCAACGACTTGAACAGCTTGGGCAAAACAAACTCGTCCAGGTTGGCAAAGGATTCCTTGTCGCGGAAGAACTGGGTAACGCCGATCAGCATGTCGGACAGCAGCTTGGGCGTCTCGTCGATCCGCTCTTGAAGGAGCTTTCCGTATTCCATCAGGGTCGATACCCCCACCACCTGCATACGTCGCTCGATGCGGCGCAGCACGGTTGCCTTCTTGTAATGGCGGAAATCGTGGGCGGTCCGGGCGCGCAGCAGCGCAAGAATCTCCCGCAGCGCATTGCGATCCTGCTGCGACTCGTGCTTTGCCTGATCGGCGTCGGCAGCGCCCGATGCCTCTGCCTCGGTCAGGGGCGGCAGATGGATGCTCTCCATGTTTTGCGCGATCTTCATGAGCCGATCGGGCATGCTCGCCACGGGCAGGACGATGTCCACCATGCCGGTGGAGATCGCATTGCGTGGCATGGTCTCGTGATCGGCTTCTTCAGGCAACTGCGCAAACGTCACGCCCCCCTGCTCCTTGATGCGGGCCAGACCGACGGATCCATCGGATCCGCCCCCTGACAGCACAATTCCGACGGCGCGGGTCGTGTGCACGTCGGCAAGGGTGCGAAAGAATTCGTCGATGGCGACATGGCGGCCCTCGACCCTGGCCTGGCCGTCAGAGACCCGCAGGTAGCCGTCATTCATCGTCAGCGAAGCCGCCGGCGGGATCACATAGATGTGGTCGCGCTCGATCGGTGTGGGTTGGGTGACCTGCTTGACCGGAATCCTGGTGCTGGCTTGAAGAATCCTGTCCAGGATGCTTTCGTGATCCGGAGACAGGTGCACCACGACCACGAATGCCATGCCCGGGTTGGCCGGCATGTGGGAAAAGAACGTCTTGAGCGCGTCGATCCCGCCGGCGGAGGCGCCTAGGCCAACCACCGGAAAACTGAGGTGACTTTGGGTGTACCCCGGTTTGTTGTTGGGAACGGACGGCGAATCGGACATGTTATGCCTGTGTAAGCTGGCTGGGGTGTCGTCAATGATACAGCCGAGCCGTGGTGCAAATTGAGTCCGGTTTGCCCCGTGCGAACAAATTTTCAGCCCGGCGGACCGGGCGGCAATTCGCGCTTATGCGCCGTGGCGCGATACTGGCGCTCGATCACGCCGACGGCGTCTTCGGACACCTCCCCACCTTCCAGATAGGCATCGATCTGGACGTAAGTGACGCCATACGCATCCTCGTCCGGACGCAAAGGCCGCAGCGACTCCAGGTCGGCGGTCGGCACCTTGAGCACCAGCCGGTCGGGCGCGCCCAGAAGCGATCCCAGCGCCCGCACTCGCCGCTTGGTCAGGCCGCGCAAGGGCAGCACGTCCGCTGCGCCATCACCATGTTTGGTAAAAAATCCCATCAAGGCCTCGGCGGCCTGGTCCGTGCCAATCACCAGGCAATCGAGCGCGCCCGCGATGGCGTACTGCGCGATCATGCGCTGCCGCGCCTTGATGTTGCCCGCGCCGAAATCCTCGGCAGCCTCGTCCGCATACGCAAGACCCGCGGCGCGCAACGCCTCGCGTTGCGCATCCACCGCGGGCTTGATGTCGACGCGCATGCGGCGGTCGGGCGCGATGAAGTCCAGCGCCTGCGCCGCATCCTCCTCGTCCCGCTGCTCGCCGTAGGGCAGGCGCACGGCAATGAAGGTGGCCGGCTTTCCCTCTTCGCGGACACGCTCGACGGCGAGCTGCGCGATCCGCGCCGCCACGGTGGAGTCCACTCCGCCGCTGATCCCCAGGACATAGCCCGCGCGACCGGACCTGATCTGGTAATCGGCCAGGAACGCAATCCGCCTTTCCAGTTCCGTGGCGGCGTCAAAATCAGGGGTGACGCCCAATTCCCGGGCAATGGCATCCCGCGTGGGCGAAGACGTGGTTCCGTGTTCCATAGTGGTTCCTCTGCATTGGCACGTCGGTGCAGCAATCCGTGTTCCCGGGTGCTAAGTGCTCGTGCCGTGCCGCCCCTGTTTCGGGCACGGCACTTGCTCGCCGCTTGATGTTGCATCGACGGAGGCACGACGATGGACCCGGATTGGTCGACGATGTTCACATTCTCGCTCGCCCCGCTGGAAATCTTCATCCGCGGGACCATTGTCTATTGGTTCATCTTCGTGCTGCTGCGGGTTGCCGGCAGGCGCGACGTCGGATCGCTGGGCGTGGCCGACATGCTTGTGCTGGTGCTGATCGCGGACGCCGCCCAGAATGCGATGGCGGGTGAATACAAGTCCATCGTGGACGGGATGGTGCTGATTTCCACAATCATCGGCTGGACCGTGCTGGTGGACCGCGTCAGCTTCTTCTGCAAACCG
The DNA here is from genome assembly GCA_032015805.1 of Achromobacter sp. Lineage (GTDB taxonomy): Bacteria > Pseudomonadota > Gammaproteobacteria > Burkholderiales > Burkholderiaceae_B > Achromobacter. The sequence continues at coordinate 7,323 of DALZRX010000028.1, read as the reverse complement.
ATCGGCCGCCTGCTGGAGTCGGATCGCGTATGCCTGGTGCGCGATGGCGTGATCGCCAAGCGCGCGTTGCGGCGCGAATTCCTGACCGAAGAAGAGCTAATGAGCCAGCTTCGGCTGAAAGGCGTGCTCGAGGTATCCGAGGTGCGCCGCGCCTATATGGAGCCGGACGGCGATATCAGCGTCATCAAGCGCCGGCCCCCCAACCGTTTCAACCGCATGTAACGCCACGAGCCGTTCCGCCGTCCGTCACGGCATCGTATGGGCGTCCTCGGTCAGCACCTGCATCAGGGCCTCGACCGAATAGGGCTTCTGCATGACCGGAAAACCCAAAGCCCGCGGCCCTGCCATTGCATCGCTATAGCCGCTGGCCAGCACGATCCGGATGCCGGGCCAGCGTTCCCGGATCCGGCGGGCGAGGTCCATGCCGTTCATGCCGGGAAGCACCAGATCCAGGATGGCCAGGTCGAAACCGCCGTCCCGCTCTTCCAGTTCGTGCAAGGCCTTTTCCGCATCGACCGTCCAGGTCAGCGCCTGGCCCAGTTCCGCCAGCCACGCCGAAACCACCTCCCCCACCATGCGGTTGTCTTCCACCAGCAGCACCTCGCGGCGCACCGGCACATTGGCCATGACGCCCGAAGCGGGCGCATCAACCGGCGCGCCAGCCGCCTTCGCGGCCGGCAGGTAGAGCGTAAAGGTCGTTCCCTGGCCGACGGTGCTGTCCACCGTGACGTCGCCCCCAGACTGCTGGACAAACCCTTGCACCTGGCTCAGGCCCAGCCCGGAGTTCTCATGCTGCCCCTTGGTGGTGAAGAACGGTTCGAATACGTGCGACAGCACGCCCGGCTCGATCCCGGCGCCTGAATCCTGCACCGATAGCGCCACATGCGGGCCGTTGAGTTTCGTGTCGTCTTCGAGCGTCGAAGCGTCGGGCACGATCTGCGTCGATATCTTGAGCTGGCCGCCGGACGGCATCGCGTCCCGCGCATTGATGACCAGGTTGAGCAAGGCCGATTCGAGCTGCCCCGGGTCCGCAAAAATCGTGCAATCGCCCGGCCCGTATTCGTAGCTGATCGCCACGGACGACCCGACCGAGGTCTCCAAGAGCTGGCGCATCGAGGTCAGGCTGTCGCGCACGTCGAATACATGGGGCTGCAGCGGCTGCCGCTTGGCATAGGCAAGCAGTTGCCGGGTAAGCTGGGCCGCCTTTTCCGTGGTGTCGATGATGATGCCCACATAACGCATCAGCGAGGCAGGCAATTCGGGATAGCGCTTGATGAACTCCGCGGAAAACCGGATCGCCGTCAGGAAATTGTTGAAGTCGTGCGCCACCCCGCCCGTCAGGCGGCCGATGGCTTCCATGCGCTTGGCGTGGTGCATGGAATCCCGGGCTTCCTGAAGCTGCTCGTGCCGCTCCTTCTGCTCGGTGATGTCGCGTGTGATCTTTGCGTAGCCGACCAGAACGCCGCGATCGTCATGGACCGGGTCTATCACCACGCTGCACCAGAAGGTGCTGCCGTCCTTGCGTACCCGCCAGCCTTCGGCCTCGAACCGCCCTTCGCGTTGCGCCGTTTCCAGTGCGCGCCGGGGGACGCCGGCATTCCGGTCCTGGTCCGTGTAAAAAACGGAGAAGTGCTGTCCGATGATCTCGTCGGCGCTATAGCCCTTGAACCGTTCCGCGCCGGGGTTCCAACTGCTCACGCGGCCCTTGGCATCCAGGAGGTAGATCGCGTAATCCCGCACCGCCCCTACCAGGAGGCGATAGCGATCCTCGGACGGAAAATCCGGTAAAGAAGTCATTCAATGTCCCCACCTGCGTGTCTGTTCATGCCCAAGTCCCATCAGCAAACGCCGTGCCGTGTCGGGAATTACATTACAGCAATCTCGCGACGGGCACGGAATTTGCTGTAACGCAGTCAGTGACGGCCCGTCCCTGGCGCCGTCCGGGCATAGAGGGCCTTAGCAATGCAAGCCATACGAAAAGCAGTATTCCCCGTCGCGGGCCTCGGCACGCGGTTCCTCCCCGCCACCAAGGCCATGCCCAAAGAGATGCTTCCCATCGTCGACCGGCCTTTGATCCAGTACGCCGTCGAGGAAGCAGTCGCCGCCGGCATCACCGAACTGATCTTCGTCACCGGCCGCAACAAGCGGGCGATAGAGGATCACTTCGACCGCGTGCCCGAGCTGGAATACGACCTGGAATCGAAAAACAAGAACGCCTTGCTGGAAACCGTCCGCAATGTGATTCCCGACAGCGTCAAATGCGTGTATACCCGCCAACCCGCCGCCTTGGGGCTGGGCCACGCGGTGCTCTGCGCGGCGACCATTGTAGGTAACGAACCGTTTGCCGTACTTCTGGCGGACGACATGATAGACGCGGACGCCCCCGTCATCGGCGAAATGATGAAGGTGGCCCGGGAATTCGAGGGCAGCGTCCTGGCGATCCAGCAGGTGCCCCGCGCCAACACGAACCAATACGGGATCGTGTCCGGCAGCCGCAAGGCGCACGGCGTCATGAGCCTGACCGGCATCGTGGAAAAACCCAAGCCCGAGAACGCGCCGACCGACCTGGCGGTAGTCGGGCGCTACATCCTGGAGCCCGAAATCTTCGCGCTGCTGGAAAGCACCCAGGCAGGCGTGGGCGGCGAAATCCAGCTTACCGACGGCATCGCCGCCCTGCTCAAGTCGCGCCGCGTGTTCGGCTTTGAGTATGACGGCGTGCGCTACGACTGCGGCAGCAAGGAAGGGTTCTACCGCGCCACGATGGAAATCGGACGCAAGTATCACAACCTTGCCTGACACGGAGACGCTCGGGGCCGCACGCGTGACGACCCCGGGTTTCCCCCAGCCCATGTACACCCATATTCAACTCGACGCCCGCGACTGGGACCGGCAGGTGCGGTTCTACGACGCCGCCGACTTCTACGCAGCCTACTGCCGCGATCCGGAAGGCAACAAGCTGGCGTTTGTCTGCGCCGCACGCGAAGCGTAATCCACGCCCGCCCGGCGAAATTTTTACCGCCCGGCGCCACGGCCACGACGACCCACCCACGGCGGGCCGCCGCCAACGCAGCGGGCACGCGGTTTGCGATTGCGTGACAGGCGCCGTGATCGTCCGATTGGCTGACCTTCGGCCGTCCGGCGCAGTCCATGCATCAAACAGGAGACCTCTGATGACCGATTCGAAACCCGCACCCGCGCCCAATCCGCCGCCCTCGCCCCATGTCGATCGCGCCGAAACCGGTTTCACCGGACAGCCGACCGAGGGCGGGCCGCCGACGGGGGATGTCAATCAGAACCCCGACTCCAATTCGGGGTATCCCGCCGGCGGGTCACAAGCGCCGGCAGGCAAGGATCCGTACGGGCGCCCAAAGAAATCCGAGTCCTGAGCCCCATTGGTCTATTGCGACCGCACGTGAAGCCTGCGTGCGGTCGCTGCCATCTTGGCGCAAGCAGTCAACGCGGTCTGCGGGCGATGACAATGCCCGCAGACTGTCTCCCGGTCGAGCAGTAGATGAATCCACTTTTTTCCCATTTCCTGGCGCGCGCGGCCGTATACCGCGATGCGGTCGGGCAGGATGGCGTGCGCCTGCCCTTGCAAACGGTCGCGGCCGTGCTGCTTGCCTATGGCTGGATGACGTGGCGTCAGATGCCCGACGTGGCGTGGGGCGCGTTCTCCGCCCTCTTCGTGGTGCGCGCCACCGTCGAAGGCACGGTGGGCGAGGCCGCGGCCCGCATCCTGGGCGCCATGATCGGGGTGGCGCTGGGCATGGCGCTCGTGCCGCTTGCCGCCGCGGCCAACCTCCCGGCGCCTTGGAGCATTGTGGCCGGTGTCGGCGCCGCCGCCTGCCTGTCGATGCGCTGGCCCACGCTGAACTACAGCCTGGTCACCGCGACCATCCTGACCGTCACGCCGGACGCGGACATCGTGGCCGGTGCGGTCAACAAGACGCTCGCCATCGTCGTGGGATCGATTGCCGGCATCCTGGCCGCGTTTGCCGTGCTGCCCCTGTCCGCCCGGCACAGCATGCGCTACAACCTGGCGTCGTCATTGCAGCTCTATGGGGAACTCCTGGTCGAATGGGCCGCCGCGCTGAACGAGGGACGCGCGCGGCCGCGGCCTCGCGACAAACCCGCGCTGGAACACGCGCACTGGCGCGCGCGCGACATGGCGCGCCAATCGCAATCGCTCCCGATGCATTTCCTTGGTTGGGACACGCAAGCCCACCGCCTGCAGGAACGAATCGAGGAACTGTGGCTGACCGTGCCGCTGATGGAACGCGTCGGCGGCGTCGAACTCACCGACAACGTCTGCCGCCGTCTTGGGCCAGCCCTGCATGAAGTCGCGCAGGCGGCCCGGCAGCAGATCGACGGACTTGCACTGGCCATCCGCCACAAGGCCTCCGAAGCGCCCATGTGCCGTACCGGCGAGCCGTTTGCCCGGCTGGATGAAGTGGTCCAGGAAGCCGCGGGCGGCGGCGGCTTCACCCCGCACGAGCGGGCGGCGGTGGATCTAATACGCTGGTCGTGGCACGAGGTCACGCGGGAATTGGACGCCCTGTGCGACGCCTTCCACGGGGATTCTCGCTAGCCCCCCGCCGGCAATCCGGCCGTCCGGGCCGAACTCCGGAATGTCGGCATCAGGGTGTCAGCACCACCTTGATGCAGCGATCCTCCTTGTCGCGGAACGTCTTGTACATCTCGGGCCCGACCTCGAGCTTGGCTCGGTGCGTGATGACAAAAGACGGATCGATCTTGCCCTGCACGATGAGATCGAGCAGCTCGTCCGTCCAGCGCCGCACGTGCGTCTGACCCATGCGCCACGTCAGCCCCTTGTTCATCGACGCGCCAAACGGAATCTTGTCGATCATCCCGCCATAAACACCCGGCACCGACAGGGTGCCGGCCGGCCGGCAAACGTACATCATTTCACGCAGCACGTGCGGCCGGTCGGTCTCGGCGCCGACGGCCTGCTTCATGCGATCGTAGAGATGCTCCATCGAGCTGCTGGCGTGTGACTCCATGCCCACCGCGTCGATGCATTTCTCCGGGCCCTTGCCATTGGTCAGCGCCTTCAACCGTTCCACGACGTCCTCGTCCTGGAAGTTGATCGTGACTGCCCCGCAATCGCGCGCCATTTGAAGGCGCTCCGGCACCGATTCAATGCAGATCACCTGGCGCGCACCGAGCAGGATGGCGCTCTGGATGGCCATCTGGCCCACGGGTCCGCCGCCCCACACGGCGACGGTGTCGGTCGGTTCGATGTCGCACTGCTTGGCCGCCTGCCACCCGGTGGGCAGGATGTCGCCCAGAAACAGCACCTGCTCGTCCGACAGTTCGTCGGGCACCTGCACGTGGGTGGAATCCGCGAACGGCACGCGCACGTACTCCGCCTGACCGCCGGCATAGCCGCCCGTCAGATGGGTGTAGCCGAAAAGGCCGGCCGTGGTGTGGCCGAACATCTTGGCAGCCTGCTCCGCGTTGCGGTTCGTGCGTTCGCAGACCGAAAAGTTGCCTCGCCTGCACTGGTCGCATTCACCGCAGGTGATCGTGAATGGAATCACGACCCGGTCGCCAATTTTCAGGTTTTGCGCCTCGGCGCCGACTTCCACGACTTCGCCCATGAACTCATGGCCCATGACGTCGCCGGACTTCATGCCGGGCATGAAGCCATCGAACAGATGCAGATCGGATCCGCAGATCGCGCAGGCGCTTACCTTGATGATGGCATCGCGCGGATGTTCCAGGACCGGATCGGGAACCGTGTCATAGCGGATGTCGTGTTTGCCGTGCCAGCAAAGTGCTTTCATCAGAATCTCCTTTGACGTGACCGCAACACGCGATCGGGCCTGACGCAGCAACTGCCATGCCGCGCAGGAACATCCATCGCAAGCAATTTCCCCGACGGCGCGGGCAGACGCAGAAGTTGCAACGTCGGTCGAAAAATATCCAAGAGAAGTCACCGCTTATGCCGCGGGCCAACCACGTTTGCGGGTTTCATCAGGACTGCGGCGCGCGTGACGACCCAGGTCCGATCCGACGCGCCCAGGGCGCGGCTTCGGCACGCAGCTTGCGAAGCCCTTGCACACGCTTTCGGTGCGATTCCCCCCGGCGCGTGCCGCCCCCATCACCGAACCCATCCCAAATCGATTCCTGGAGCTTTCATGCGTACCGTCGATTCTTCAATTGGCGGCGCGCCCCACGCCCGCCCCCCAACCGTAGTCGAAGCACACACGGCGAACGGGTGGCTGGCGCGCGAGCGCCCTGCGATATTGTGCTTCTCCCACCTGCGCTGGAATTTCGTGCACCAGCGGCCCCAGCATCTGATGACGCGCTTTGCACGCAGCCATGCCGTCTACTACGTCGAGGAACCGGTTTGGGAAGACGCCGCCCGCCACGGATGGCTGGAGCGCAGTCACGTTGATGGGGTCACTGTCATCACGCCGCACGTGGCGCGGGACAGCGCGGTTCAAGAGCAGCGTCGCCTGCTCGTCGACCTGTTGCGCGAACACGGCCTCGCGACACAGGTCCTGTGGTACTACACGCCGATGAGCCTGCCCTTCACCGAAGACCTGGATGCCGGGCTTGTCGTATACGACTGCATGGACGAGTTGTCCGCGTTCCGCGGCGCGCCGCCAGAACTTGTCGCGCTGGAGCGCCAGCTTCTGGCGCGCGCCGACGTGGTGTTCACGGGCGGCCACAGTCTGTACGACGCCAAACGCAAGCTGCATCCGAACGTGCACGCCTTTCCGAGCAGCGTGGACCGGCAACATTTCGCGCGGGCCAGGACGTGCGCCAATGTCCCTGCCGACCTGCTCGCCATCCCTTCGCCGCGCCTTGGCTTCTATGGCGTGCTGGACGAGCGCTTTGATACGGATCTGTTGGCGCAGGCGGCCGGCATGCGGCCCGAATGGCAATTCGTCCTGATCGGACCGGTGGTGAAGATCGACCCCGCGGCCCTGCCGCAGGCGCCCAACATCCACTATCTGGGTCCTCGCGGCTACGACCAGCTTCCCGACTACCTGGCGGGCTGGGATGTCGCCCTGATGCCGTTCGCGCTGAACGAGTCAACGCGCTACATCAGTCCCACCAAGACCCCGGAGTACCTCGCGGCGGGCAAGCCCGTCGTGTCCACGCCGATCGCGGACGTCGTGCGCACCTATGGCGGCTGCCCCATCGTGCAGATTGCCGCGGACGCGCCTGCCTTCGCCGACGCGATTTCGCGCGCGCTGGAGGCGGCCGCCGAGCCCGACACGGTGGCCCGGCATGCGGACCGCGCGCTGGAAGGCATGTCGGGGGACCGCAGTTGGGAAGGCATCTGCGACG
>DALZRX010000027.1:11373-19429 GCA_032015805.1 Achromobacter sp. | reverse complement strand
GCCCAACGCGATCACGAGCGGCGCGGCCACGGGTACGAGCGCCCCGGTCAAGGACAGTTCGCCGGCGAGCACCAGCCGCGCCAATGCGGGATCGGGCGCCGAGGGATGCGCGCCGTCATCCGCTGGCGCGGCCAACTGGCCGGAGGCGAGCAGTAGCCCCAACGCAATCGGCAGATCGAAGCGGCCGGACTCCTTGGGCAGGTCCGCCGGTGACAGATTGACCGTGATGCGCCCCGCCGGAAACTCGAAGCCGCTATTGATGATGGCCGCCCTGACCCGCTCGCGGCTCTCGCGCACTTCAGTGTCGGCCAGCCCCACCACATTGAATCCCGGCAAACCGGGCCCCAGGTGCGTTTCGACGCGGACCGCATGGGCGTGCATGCCGCAAAGGGCCCTGCTGGCAAGTACGGCAAGCGTCACGGCGGACTCCGGAAGGTATCGGATGGGTTTCGGGGCCGCCAGTATCCGCAAAAAACAAACGGCCGCGAAAGGCGGCCGTGACAAAACCATCTCGCGCGAAGCCCGCCATGAGCGGGCCGCGCGCCGTTTGCTTACTTGTCCAATCCCGTCGCCGGTCCTTTGTCCAGGCCAGAGAGGCGCTGCTCCATCTGTTGCACCTGGGCAGCCAGTTGATCAACCCGCGCCCGTGTGCGGGCAAGCAGGTCGGCCTGCACGTCGAACTCTTCGCGGGTGACCAGATCCAGCTTGGAGAACGCCTGCGTCATCATGGCGCGTACATTGCGCTCCACGTCAGCCGCGGGGCTGCGCGCGATCAGGTCGGAGATGTTCTTCTGGAAGTCTTCCATCCACTGGGTGCGATTGTTCATATAGGCCTCTCGATGTTCTTGATGCCTCAAGTGTAGTGCGTCGGGTGCATGGTTTCAGACGGCGCCGGTTTTGCCGGGCAAAAAAAAGGGCGGGCCGCTTGCGGTGACCGCCCTTCAAAGCACAGGAGAAAACCGGGCTGCCTGACGGCAACCCCCTACCAACACCACTAACCCTGCAGGCGGCCAGTCGGCCGCGCCGTGTCTCATCACTAAGTCCGAGGCACATCCTGAGTCCGATTCTTCTCTTGGCCGCGGCTGGTAACAAGCGGATGCGTGTAAACCCTCGTATCACGATCGCGCCCCAATTTAGGGAAATTTGGACGCAACCCGGCGTGCACGGGAAACCGCCGATGCGCCGGGAAACCGCGGCCCGCAACGTTCACCGGCCAGTTGCGCGTTTTGAAACCACGCCCGCCCGCATGAACTCCCGCGCCCCTCCGCGAAGCGGACGCGCATCAAATGGCTACAAATACCGCTTGCGGCACACATCTCGTTGCAGAGCGCGCCCAGGCGTCCTCGCGCACCAATTTGAGGCCGGCTTGCGGTGCATGGCGCACCACGATGGTGCCGTTCGCGCACAACTTCTGCGCTTCGCACGGGCCTGGCGCGCTCCCACAAACATGGCACGGATATTGCTTTACCCAGGGAGCGTGCAACCATGAGAGGAAATGCCATGAAACTCATCATCGCCATCATCAAGCCCTTCAAGCTCGACGAAGTGCGGGTGGCTCTATCCGGAATCGGCGTCCAGGGCCTCACCGTTACCGAAGTGAAAGGGTTCGGGCGCCAGAAGGGCCACACCGAGCTGTATCGCGGCGCGGAATACGCGGTCGACTTCCTGCCGAAGCTGCGCGTCGAAGCCGCCGTGCCCGACCACCTGGTCGACCAGGTCATCGAAGCCATTGAACAAGCCGCCCGCACCGGCAAGATCGGCGACGGCAAGATCTTCGCCGCCCCCCTTGAACAAGTCATCCGTATCAGAACTGGCGAAGCCGGCGAAGCTGCGCTGTAAATAAATAAAGACTCAATGGAGCCTGAAAATGGATAAAGCAGATATCTCCTGGTTGCTCGTCTCTACCCTGCTTGTATTGATGATGGCCGTACCCGGCCTGGCCATGTTCTATGCCGGCCTGGTGCGCAGCAAAAACGTGTTGTCCGTCCTGCTGCAAGTGTTGTGCACGTTCGTGCTGGGCCTGGTTCTCTGGTTCATCTATGGCTACTCCCTCGCGTTCACCGAGGGCAACGCCTTCTTCGGCGGCCTGTCGCGCGCCTTCTTCTCCGGCATGTTCAATCCGGCCGACGGCACGTACGCCATGTCGAACTCGCTGACCGAGCTGCTGTTCGCCTCGTTCCAGGCCACGTTCGCCGGCATCACCTGCGCCCTGGTGGTCGGCAGCTTTGCCGAGCGCGCCCGCTTTTCGGCCGTGCTGGTGTTCACGGTCATCTGGTTCACCTTTGCCTACATTCCCATCGCGCACATGGTGTGGTTCGCCTCTGAAACCGCACCGGGCCTGCTGAATGCCCAAGGCGCACTGGACTTTGCCGGCGGCACCGTGGTGCACATCAACGCTGGCGTGGCCGGCCTGGTGGGCGCGTATGTGGTCGGCAAGCGCGTGGGTTATGGCCGCGAAGCCATGCAGCCGCACAACCTTCCCATGACCTTCGTGGGCGCCGCCCTGCTGTGGGTGGGCTGGTTCGGCTTCAACGCAGGCTCCGCCCTGGCCGCCAACGAGAACGCCACGCTGGCCTTCTTCAACACCATGATCGCCACGGCAGGCGCCGTGCTGGCCTGGCTGTTCACGGAGTGGGCCATCAAGGGCAAGCCCTCGATGCTGGGTGCCGCCTCGGGCGCCATCGCTGGTCTGGTCGGCATTACCCCCGCCGCCGGCCTGGTCGGTCCGGTTGGCGCCCTGATCATCGGCGTGGTTGCCGGCGTGGTCTGCGTCTGGGGCGTGAATGGCCTGAAGCGCCTGCTGCGTGCCGACGACGCACTCGACGTGTTCGGCATCCATGGCGTGGGCGGCATTGTCGGCGCCCTGCTCACCGGCGTGTTCAACGCCCAGGTCTTCGGCGGTCCCGGTCTGGCCGAACCCGGCATGATCGCTCACCAACTGTGGGTCCAGCTCGAAGGCGTGCTGCTGACCATCGTCTGGTCCGGCGTGGTGGCGTGGATTGCCTACAAGATCGCCAACGCCCTGTGCGGTCTGCGCGTGCCGGAAGACCAGGAACGTGAAGGCCTGGACGTCACCAGCCACGGCGAATCCGCCTACCACAGCTAAGCCATGCAGAATCCCCGCTGCGCATCGCAGCGGGGCAGGCGGCAAAAATGAAAGAGCCCTTCAGGATGAAGGGCTCTTTTTTATGCCGCGAAGAAAATCAGACGGGACCGAGGGCGTCCAGATCGACGGGCAAGGCGCGGTTCAACGCGGCCGCCACCTTGATGCGCAGCGCGTTGGAATGGGCCCGGCGCACTTCGCGTTTGACGTCCAGGAGCTGCTGGGGATGCATCGAGAACTCGGTCAACCCCAGGCCCAGCAGCAGGCGCGTCATGCGGGAATCGCCCGCCATTTCGCCGCAGACGGCAACGGGCTTGCCCGCGCGTTCGCCGGCATTGATGGTGTTGGCAACCAGGCGCAGCACCGCCGGGTGCAGCGGATCGTACAGCGACGCCACGTCGTGATCGCCGCGGTCGATGGCAAGCGTGTACTGGATCAGGTCGTTGGTGCCGATGGACAGGAAATCCAGCGCCTGGGCAAAGGGTTCGATTGCGATGGCAATGGCGGGAACCTCGACCATCGCCCCCACTTCCATGTGGGGCGCGTAAGCCTGTCCCCGAGCGTCGAGTTCGCGCCGCGCAGCCTCGATGGCGGCCTTGGTCGCCACGACCTCGTGCATGTGCGCGATCATCGGGATAAGCAGGCGCACCGGGCCGTGGGCGGACGCCCTGAGGATGGCCCTCAACTGCGTCGCGAACATCTCGGGGCGGGCCAGGCAATAGCGGATGGCGCGCTGCCCCAACGCAGGGTTGGTGGCCACGGTGGCCTCGCCGTCCAGCGTCTTGTCCGAGCCGATGTCCAGCGTGCGGATCGTGACCGGCCTGCCGGCCATCACCTTGACGACCGACGCGTAGGCCTCGTATTGCTCTTCTTCGCCGGGCAGGTCTGGCCGCCCCATGAAGAGGAATTCGCTACGAAACAGTCCGATGCCGTGCGCACCGGATGCCAGCGCCAGCGCGGCCTCGTCCGGCAGCTCGATGTTGGCGTGCAAGACGATGTCGATGCCGTCCAGGGTGACGGACGGTTCGTCGCGCAGCAGGCCGAGTTCCGCGCGTTCGTCCGCATAGACGGCCTGGCGACGCCGGTATTCCTGGAGGATGCGGTCGGACGGATTGACTACCACCGCGCCGGACGACCCATCGATGATCAGCATGTCGCCGTCGCGGACCAGTTCGCGCACGTTGCCCATGGCGACCACTGCGGGCACGCCCATGCTGCGCGCCACGATGGCGGTGTGCGAGGTGGGTCCGCCCAGGTCCGTGACAAAGGCGGCGAAACGCCCGCCGCGCAGGCGCAGCATGTCGGCGGGAGAGATATCGTGCGCCACCACGACAAGGGCGTCGTCGCCCCCCATATGGGACATGTCGGGCAGGATGGCCGACGTACCGGCCAGGACGTGCAGCACGCGCTCGATCACCTGGCGCACGTCCGCCCCGCGCTCGCGCAGGTATTCGTCTTCCATGGCGTCGAACTGCTGCCCCAGGATCTGGCCCTGCGTCGTCAGCGCCCATTCGGCGTTGTAGTGGCGTTCGGCGATCAGGGCGAGTGTCTGTTCGGCCAGCAGCGGATCGCCCAGGAGCAGGCTGTGCACGTTGAGCATCGCACCCAACTCGCGCGGCGCATCGGCCGGCAGCGTGTCGGCCAGCTGCAGCAGTTCCTGCTGCGCGGACGCCAGGGCCTGGGTCAGTCGGGCACTTTCGGCGGGCACGTCCTCCGGCGAGATCCGGTAGTGAGCCACTTCAAGGGCGGCAGCGCCCATGACGACGGCGCGCCCAATGGCATAACCCTTGGCGACGCCCTTGCCGTACAGACACACAACGGGGCTGGCAGAGCCAGCCCCGTTGTGCACGTCAGCAGCGGACGCGGGCGAACCGGCCCGAGCCGGGCCGGATGCATCGGAAGAAAGTCTATTCCTGCTCACCGAATTTGCTGTCGAACAGAGTTTCGATTTCGGAAAGCGCTTGCTCGGCATCGCTGCCGGACGCTTCCAGCTTGACGGTGACGCCCAGCCCGGCTGCCAGCATCATGACGCCCATGATGCTCTTGGCATTCACGCGCTGCGCGCCGCGCGAAATGAAGATCTCGCTGGAGAACTTGCTGGCAAGCTGCGTCAGCTTGGCGGCGGCCCGCGCGTGCAATCCCAGTTTGTTGCTGATGACAATGTCAGTATTAGGCATAGGAAAGGTGGTGACCGCAGGCTATGCCGCGGTGTTGATCGCAGCCAATCGTCGAACTGATCGTCGGCTTGAAATAATAGCCGACATAATAGGGCAATTTTCCGCCTGTCAGTCTACCCGCAAGACGCCCTGCACCCCGCCGGCCAGGGCCTTTTCACGGGTTTCGGCCAATGGCAGGTTGCGGTAGGTCAACGCACGCAGCAGCATCGGGGTATTGAGCCCCGCCAGCACACAGCACTGGATGCCCTGGGCCTGGGCGTCGGCAACCGCGCGTTTGGAAATATTGGCGGGTGTGGCGCCGATCAGATCGGTCAGGACCAGCACGCCTGCGCCATGGTCCTGATCGAGGATGTCTTTCAGGACGTCCGGCGCGAGGTCGTCAGGCAGGTCTTCGGGCTGGATGTCGTGGATTGCCAGCATGCCGTCCAGATCGCCCATGACGTGGCTCGCGCATTCGCGCATTGCAGCGCCCAGGGGCGCATGCACGACGATCACAATACCCGTGGTCATGTCAGTTCCGAGAAATCAGGCTGCGGCGGCGCCGGAGCCGGCAGCCTTGGCCGCGACCGACTTTTCCAGCGCCTGCACAAACATGCCGGCGACGTCAAAGCCGGTTTGTTCTGCAATTTCCACGAAACAGGTGGGACTGGTGACGTTGACTTCGGTGACGTAGTCGCCGATGACGTCCAGGCCGACCAGCAGCAGGCCGCGGGCGGCCAGCTTGGGCGCCACGGCTTCGGCGATCTCGCGGTCGCGAGGCGACAGCTTCTGCGCGACGCCTCGGCCGCCGGCCGCCAGGTTGCCACGCGTTTCGCCGGCCAGCGGAATGCGGGCCAGCGAATACGGCACGGGCTCGCCGCCGATCAGCAGGATGCGCTTGTCGCCCTTGACGATCTCCGGAATGTAGCGCTGCGCCATGATGGTGCGCGCGCCGTTGTCCGTAAGCGTTTCCAGGATGGCATTCAGGTTGGGGTCCTTGGGCTGCAGGCGGAAAACGCCCGTCCCGCCCATGCCGTCCAGCGGTTTGACGATGACGTCCTGGTGCTTATCGTGAAAGGCCTTGAGACGGGCCATGTTGCGGGTCACCAGCGTGGGCGCCGTGAACTCGCTGATTTCGGTGATGGCCAGCTTTTCGGGGTGGTTGCGGATGGCAGCGCCACCGTTGAACACGCAGGCGCCCTGCGCCTCGGCGTATTCGAGCAGGTGCGTGGAATACACGTATTCCATGTCGAACGGCGGATCCTTGCGCATCACGACGGCGCCAAAATCCGCCAGCGCCAGATCCTGGGCGGCGGATTCGCGCCACCAGTCGTGGCCGTGCAGGTCGGCATCCGCGACCAGCTCGATCGGGGTGGTCAGCGCCTTGACGACGCCCGCCTCGATGTAGAGATCGCCCTGCATGGCCACGCTGAGCGTGTGACCGCGCGCCACGAGGGCACGCATCATGGCGACCGAACTATCCTTGTACGCCTTGAGGAGCGGCAAGGGATCCAAAACGAACAAAACGTGCATCGCGACACCCTGAACGGACGCCGCCTCCCCTGATGGGAAGGCGGCTATGCTTTGTGACATCGTAGCGTAGAGCCAGCCAATAAGCGAACCCGCCGGTCGCGAGGCGGACACGGCGGGTTGCGGGAATGGCAGGCTTAGCCTTGCCTAACCGGTACGGCTGGCGCTCAGGCTGCCGATTCAGGCTTGCCAGCAGGCACGACCTTCTTTTTCGGCGCCAGCACCATGACCATCTGACGGCCTTCGAGCTTCGGCATGGCTTCGACCGCGCAAATCGGACTCTACTCTAAAGCCTTGTTTTTTCAGGCTTTGCGTGATTTTCGCCGCATAATCGGCCGACGGTTCAGAAATGCAGCATACAACCGCCTGCACGGGAGCCAGCCAGGGCGGCATGGCGCCGGCGTGGTTTTCGATCAACATGCCGATGAAGCGCTCGAGCGAACCGAGGATCGCACGGTGCAGCATGACCGGCGGGCGGCGCTGATCGTTCGGGTCCACGTACTCGGCGCCAAGGCGCACGGGCATGGAGAAATCGACCTGGATCGTGCCGCACTGCCAATGGCGGCCGATGGCGTCCTTGAGGGTGTATTCCACCTTGGGGCCGTAAAAGGCGCCCTCGCCCGGCGAGATTTCGAACTCGCAACCCGTGCGGCGCAGGCTTTCCATCAGGGCGGCCTCGGCCGTGTCCCAGACTTCATCCGTGCCGATCCGCTTTTCGGGACGCGTGGCGACCTTGTACAGGACTTCGGTAAAGCCGAAATCGCGGTAGACCTTTTGCAGCAGTGCCGTGAAGTCGGCGCATTCGTCCTGGAGCTGGTCTTCGGTACAGAAGATGTGGCCGTCGTCCTGCGTGAAACCGCGCACGCGCATCATGCCGTGCAGCGAGCCGGAGGGCTCGTTGCGGTGGCACTGGCCGAATTCGCCGTAGCGCAGGGGCAGTTCGCGATACGAATGCAGGCCGGCATTGAAGATCTGCACGTGGCCCGGGCAGTTCATGGGCTTCAAGCCATAGACGCGGTTCTCGGACTCGGTCGTGAACATGTTTTCACGATAGTTGTCCCAGTGGCCAGTCTTTTTCCAGAGCGAAATGTCCAGGATCTGCGGCGCCTTGACTTCCTGGTAGCCGTTGTCGCGGTACACGCTGCGCATGTACTGCTCGACCTGCTGCCACAGCGCCCAGCCCTTGGGATGCCAGAAGATCAGGCCCGGGGCCTCGTCCTGGAAGTGGAACAGGTCGAGTTCGCGGCCGATCTTGCGGTGGTCGCGG
>DALZRX010000027.1:0-11363 GCA_032015805.1 Achromobacter sp. | reverse complement strand
GCGGCGCTCGGCCTCTTCCAGCATGTGCAGGTAGGCTTCCTGTTCTTCCTTGGTTGCCCAGGCGGTGCCGTAGATGCGCTGGAGCATCTCGTTCTTGCTGTCGCCGCGCCAGTAGGCGCCGGCCACCTTCATCAGCTTGAAGACCTTGAGCTTACCCGTGGACGGCACGTGGGGGCCGCGGCACAGGTCGATGAAGTCGCCTTCGCGGTACAGGCTGAGCGTCTCGTTGGACGGGATCGAGGCGATGATCTCCGCCTTGTATTTTTCACCGATGCCCTTGAAGAACTCGACGGCGTCGTCGCGCGACCATTCTTCGCGCGTGACGACCTCGTCTTTCTTGGCCAGTTCGGCCATCTTCTTTTCGATGGCGGCCAGGTCTTCCGGCGTGAAGGGGCGCTTGTACGAGAAATCGTAGTAGAAGCCGTTGTCGATCACGGGGCCGATGGTGACCTGGGCGTCAGGGAACAGCGATTTAACCGCGTAGGCCAGCAGGTGGGCCGTCGAATGGCGGATCAGATCCAGGCCGTCCGCGTCCTTGGCCGTCACGATTGCCAGACGGGCATCGTCTGCAATGCGGAAACTGGTGTCGACGAGCTTGGATTCCGCGCCGTCGAACGTCACGCGGCCGCCCAACGCCGCCTTCGCCAGGCCCGTACCGATCGATTGCGCCACCTCGGCGACCGTTACCGGCCCCGGAAATTGGCGCTGCGAACCATCGGGCAATGTGATCTGTACCATCGGGAGTGCTTCCTGGGGTTCTTGGAACTGAAAAAACGAAAACAGAAACGAAAAACGCGGCTTCAAAGCCGCGTTCTTTTAGATTGTCTTGATGAGTCCTACCGCTGACCTGACACGGTGAAACCCGACGCACGAAAAACTAACGCGACATGGGGCGAAAGTTCCGGGTCGTAGTTCGTGCGAGCGGGAAAAACATGTTTGGGCCTGTTGCTGCGCGCATTGAGGGGCGCGGATCAAGGTGCAGAAAGACAAATGCAGCCGAAATAGCTGCATGGATCGTTGCCGATTGTAGCACCGTTTGCGCACTGCCCGTGGCAAAAACGCCACGGCGCAAGGCGGGTGGCGCGGCGGGACATTGCCGGGACGATTGCGCCGAGTGGATCGGTCTGATTTTGCCCCGTTTTGCGACCCAAACCCGCGCCGACCACGTAATCTGCCCACGAATTTCAGGGCCGATCAAGCAAACGCGCCACGGGTCCGCTTCCGTGGCACTCCGGATCGCCCTGGGCCCCAATCCGATCGTGGAGCAACGATGAATCGCGTTTCAGAGACAGCAAGCCAGATGACCGGCCGCTCGCTTCACGCCCCTCCCCTCGCGCCGGCGGACGGCTTTGAAACCCGAAGGCACCTGCTGCTTTCGCGGCCGCCGCCAGTCATCCGGGTGGCAGTCCTGGACGACCATCCCGTTGTCGCATTGGGCATCGGCGCGTTTCTTGAAAGCCGCCCTGGCTTTCATGTGGTCCACCGCGAAACCTCCGCGCGCGCGCTGCTCGAAAAGCTGGCGCAGGAGCCGTGCGACGTTGCGCTGATCGACTTCTATCTGCCGCTGGAACCCTGCGACGGCGTCAACTATCTGCGGCGATTGCGTCGGTATCACCCCAACATGGCGGTCATCACGTTTTCAGCCGGCAATCGCCAGGAAACCGAATACGCGGCCTATCGGGCCGGCGCCGCCGGATACCTGGCAAAACAGTGGGGTCTGGTCCTGCTGCCGGACATGATCCGCGGTGTCATCGAGGCGAAAGCTCCCTTTCTGACCGTGCAAGACGGCAAGATCCGCAGCATGGAACCGACGGCGCCGCACGCGCTGCTGACGACCTCCGAAGTGGAAATCCTGCGGCACATCAGGCAGGGCCTTTCGGTGACCCAGATCGCCGACAGGCTGGTGCGCAGCAAGAAGACGGTCAGCACGCACAAGCGGCGGGCCATGCGTAAGCTGGGGCTCTCCGATGATCTGTCGCTGGCGCTGTACCTGCGCGACAAGTTCGCCGAATGAGCGCGCGGCCCCCTGGGGCCGCGCGCAAATCAGATGATGCGGGAGTACGTGGCGGTTGGAATGGCCGAGCGCAGGTACTTGTCGAACGACATGGCCACGGCCCGCACGAAATACCAGCCCAGGCCCGTGACCCGCAGTTCGCCCGGGTGAAGATTCACGAGGCCCAGTTCGGCCAGTTCAGCCACCTGCGAAAGCTCGCGGCTGAAGTACTGCTCGAACTGCAACGCATGCTTGGCCTCGATTCGCGCGAAGTCCACGCGGCCCTGGCACATGATGTCCATGATGACCTCGCGACGGACCAGGTCATCGGGGCTGAGCGCCAGGCCCCGCTCGACCGCAAACCGGCCGGATTCGATGGCCGCATAGTATTCGTCAAGAATCTTGGCGTTCTGGCTGTAGGTGTTGCCGATGCGTCCGATGGCCGACACGCCGAGCGCGATGAGGTCACGGTCCGGCTGCGTGCTGTACCCCTGGAAATTGCGGTGCAGCTCGCCGCGCTGCTTGGCGATGGCCAGCGCGTCGGTGTTCAACGCGAAATGATCCATGCCGATGTACGTGTACCCCTGACTCAGGAAGCCCTGGATGGCAGAGCTGAGCAGGCCCACGCGCGTGGCGCGGTCAGGCAGGTCGGCTTCGCTGATGCGGCGCTGGGGCTTGAAGCGTTCAGGCAAGTGGGCGTAGGCGTAAAGCGCGATACGGTCGGGGCGCAATGCGATGACCTGCTCGATCGTGCGGGCGAAGGACTCCGCCGTTTGCAGCGGCAGGCCGTAGATGAGATCCACGTTGACGGACGCATAGCCCAACGCTCGGGCACTGTGCATCAGCGCGGCAACGTCGTCGTACGATTGAACGCGGTGCACCGCCACCTGCACGCGCTCGTCGAAGTCCTGCACGCCGAAGCTCAGGCGGTTGAAACCCAGTTCCTGCAGGAACGCCAGACGTTCGGGCGTCGCGGTCCGGGGATCGACTTCGACGGAGATCTCGGCATCCGGTTCGAATTGAAAGGCGCCCCGCAGGTCTCCCATCAGGCGCGCCAGTTCTTCGTTGGACAGGAATGTGGGGGTGCCGCCGCCGAAGTGCAGTTGCGACACCGGCACGCCCGGGCCCAGTTCCTGCACATGCAGGGCGATTTCGCGGGCCAACGCATCCAGGTAGCGGGCGGCGCGGTCGTGGTGGCGGGTGATTACCTTGTTACAGGCGCAGTAGTAACAGACCGACTCACAGAACGGGATGTGCACGTACAGCGACAGCGGCTCGGCCGGACTGGTCGCGCGCCGCTGTTGCAAGGCAAGGCGGTAATCCTGCTCGCCGAAGCCCCCGTGGTAACGATCCGCCGTGGGATACGAGGTGTATCGCGGCCCGTTCTTGTCCAACCGGGCCAGCAGTTGAGGTGGAAAAAACGGCTCGGCGGTGGCGGGCGCCGGCGATTCCGAAGCGTGAGGGCGTAGAGCGGCTTGCATAACCCGGATTATTCGCCTGCGTGGACTCGGGCACATTGATCTTGCGCAAATGGCGAGCACCGCATCTGCCCCGGGGCAAGGTTTTCCCCTGCATTTCCGCCGCGCGCGCCGCCCCGTAAAATGCGGCGATTCACGCAGCACACAAGGATTCGACAATGGAAACCGAACTGGAAGGCCGCCTGCTGGCCATGCGCCAGGCGCTGGCGATCGCCATCGCCCTCTCCACCCGCAGCAGCCCTCAGGCCACCGACATGGCGCTGGAGCTGCTGGGCGACCTGAAGGCCAACTTGGACAACACCCCGGCGGACAGCCCGTTCGACAAGCCTGAATGGGTCATGGGCGCGCACGATGAACTCGACGGCATCGCCCGCCTGGTCCGGGCATTTACGCAAACGCCCGAACCCGACGACAACGGGCAGTAGACGCAGGGCCCCATGGCCCGCGCCGGGCGGACCGCGCCGCGCGGGCTGCCGGCACGCCCAAGACACCGCTCAACTGGCCTGACCACTAGACGAACAGCGGTGAAATCCCTCACATCGTTTTCCCTGAAATCCGGGTTTTCCCCTTTTGTTTCAACGGCGAGGTGCCTATATTGGTGGCCTGACCACCAGGCCAAAGCCCCGCCCGATGAGCACCTTTCAAGCCGTCGCCGTCACCCGCCTGTACCGCATGATCGCCGACCAGATCGCAGGACGGATCCGGGCCGGCGACTTCCCGCGCGGCCGGCGCCTGCCCTCGGAAAGGGATCTGGCTGAACAATTGCAGGTCAGCCGCGCGTCGATCCGGGAGGCGCTGATCGCGCTTGAAATCGAGGGCTACGTCGAGGTCCGAGTAGGCACCGGCGTATTCGTCGCCGACAAGGAAGGGGGCAGCGTGGCGCATGCTACCGGCCCGAACACCGGCCCCGCGCAGGACGCTGGCGACATCGGCCCGTTCGACCTGCTTGAAGCACGTCTCATCATTGAACCCGAATGCGCCGGCATGGCCGCGCAGCACGCCACGGCCGCCCAACTCGCGGCGATCCGCGATGCCCATGAAGGCATGTCCCTGACGGAATCGCCTGGCCGGCACGACCGGGAATTCCACGCCGCAATTGCCGCCGCCTGCGGCAACGCCGCGCTGGCCGCCGCGGTGGGCCATCTTTGGAACCTGACGCAGTCCAGCTCGGTGTACCGCCGCATGCAGGACTATTTCGTCGATACCAAGGTGTGGGCCGTCGCCCATGCGGAACATCAACGCATCCTGACCGCCATCGTGGCGCGCGATCCCATCCGCGCGCGGCACGCGATGCACGCTCACCTGCTTGGCATCCTGGCGCGGCTGCGCGAGGACTTTGCCGACTTCTCCAACCACCGAGGCGACCTATGACGACACCCACGCTGTCCATCAACGGCAACCGGCTTTGGCAGTCCCTGATGGATCTGGCGCAGATCGGCGCAACCCCAAAGGGCGGCAACTGCCGCCTGGCGCTCACCGCACTGGACGGCGAGGGCCGGGACCTGGTCACCGGCTGGATGCGCGACGCCGGCATGACGGTGCGCGTCGACCAGGTAGGCAACATCTTCGCCCGGCGCGCGGGCCGCGACGACAGCCTGCCTCCCGTCATGACGGGCAGCCACATCGACACCCAGCCCACCGGCGGCAAGTTCGACGGCTGTTACGGGGTGCTGGCCGGGCTGGAAGTCATCCGCACCCTCAACGACGCGGGCGTGCAGACGCAGGCCCCGCTGGAAGTAGCCATCTGGACCAATGAGGAAGGCTCGCGCTTCGTCCCCGTGATGATGGGATCGGGCGTCTTCGCCGGAAAATTTCCGTTGGAAACCGCGCTGTCGGCGCGCGACGCGCAGGGCATCAGCGTGCGCGACGAGCTCCAGGCGATCGGCTACGCGGGACCGGACCCCGTTGGCGGACGCCCGGTGGACGCCTACTTCGAGGCCCATATCGAGCAAGGCCCGATCCTCGAGCACGAGGATAAGACCATCGGGGTCGTGACGGGCTCGCTCGGCCTGCGCTGGTACGACGTCACGGTGACCGGCATGGAGATGCACGCCGGTCCGACGCCCATGGCGATCCGCCGCGATGCCCTCTTCGCCACGAGCTTCCTGCTTCAGGCCGTGGTGAACATCGCGAACACCCACCAGCCCCACGGACGCGGGACAGTGGGAGAGATCCACGCGCATCCCGGCTCGCGCAACGTGATCCCGGGCCAGGTCCGCTTCACCACGGATTTACGTCATGAGGACGAGGCAACGCTGGAACGCATGGACCTGGAATGGCGGCGCGTGTGCGACGACATCGCGGTCGCGCACGGCGTGCGTGTTGACGTCAAGGATGTGCAGTACTTTCCGCCGACGCCATTCGACCCTGACCTGGTCGGCAAGGTGCGCAGCGGCGCCGCCAGCCGTGGCCTGCCCGCCATGAACATCGTCACCGGGGCCGGACACGACGCCGTGTACATGGCCGCCGTGGCGCCGACGGCGATGATATTCGTGCCCTGCAAGGACGGCATCAGCCACAACGAAATCGAAGACGCCCGGCCCGAGCATCTGGAAGCCGGCTGCAATGTATTGCTCGACGCCATGTTGGCGCGCGCCAATAGCGACCGTTAGCGCCAGGCTTGAATCGCCCTCGCCGTAGCCAGCACGCCAGATTCGTCCAACAAGAATGCAAAGGGGAAAAACTTGCAGCCGGACACTCAACGCACCGTTGCCGCCTTCGCCGCCATACGCAAGCACCAATGAATTCTCCGCATTGGTGCGCGGCGCCTTAACCAGCACCTGAACGAAGCATTGTTGCAGCAGCTCCACCCGCAGTACCCGAGAAACGCAGGTGGCATGAGGTTTGCTTGATTCGGCACGGCACAGCCGCGCCCCGAGCGGCCGCCTGTCCGACCCTTTCCAGCCCGGAGGCTCGCAGTGAAATCGAAAAACTGGTTTTCCCTAAGCATTGGCGCATTGGTCCTTGCGGCCGCGCTGCCCGCGACGCAGGCGTTGGCCCAGACCAAGGGCGGCACGCTGAACATGATCGTCCAGCCCGAACCGCCGGTGATCGTGACGGCCATCAATCAACAGGGGCCCACGCAATTTGTCGCGGGCAAGATCTACGAAAGCCTGCTGACCTACTCCACCGACCTCAAGCCGCAGCCGGGCCTCGCCAAGTCGTGGGACGCCTCCGCCGACGGGTTGACGTACACCTTCCATCTGCAGGACAACGTGAAGTGGCACGACGGCAAGCCGTTCACGTCCGAGGACGTGGTGTTCTCGCTGGCGGACATGCTGCCCAAGACCCATGCGCGCGCCCGGGTCATCCTGAACAAGTTCGTCGATTCCGTGCAGGCGCCGGACGCCAAGACGGTGGTCATCAAGCTGAAGACGCCGTTTCCGGCGTTCATGCTGATGTTCGAGCCCGGCTTTGCGCCCATGATGCCCAAGCATCTGTACGCCGGCACGGACTACATGACCAATCCCGCCAACCAGAAACCCGTGGGCACCGGCCCCTTCATGTTCAAGGAATGGAAGCGCGGCGAATACATCAAGCTGGCGCGCAACCCCGACTACTGGAAGCCGGGCAAGCCCTACCTGGACGAGCTGGTGTTCAACGTGATTCCCGACTCGGCCTCGCGCGCTGTGGCCTTCGAACGCGGCAGCGTGGACGTGCTGCGCGGCGGCGACGTGGACAACGTCGACATCAAGCGCCTGCGCGGCCTGCCTAACGTGGAATACACCACTGCGGGCTGGGAGATGTTCTCGCCGCAGGCGTACCTGATCTTCAACATGCGCAAGCCGCCCTTTGACAACCTGAAGGTGCGCCAGGCGGTCATGGCGGCCATGAACCGCAACATGGTGGTCAACAACATCTTTTTCGGCCTGGGCAAGGTGTCTACCAGCCCCTTCGTGACGACCGAGATGTTCTACGACAAGAACATGCCGCCGATGCCGTTCGACATGAAGAAGGCGCGCGCGCTGATCAAGGAATCGGGCATCAAGCCCGGCGACTACACGATCCGGCAACTCAGTTTCCCGTACGGTTCCACCTGGGACCGCCTGGGCGAATACACCAAGCAGGCGCTGGAGCAGCTTGGCTTCAAGGTCAACGTGGAATCCACCGATGCGGGCGGCTGGGCCAGCCGCACCGGCAACTGGGACTTCGACCTGACCACCACCTTCACCTACCAGTACGGCGACCCGGCGCTGGGCGTGCAGCGGCTGTACATCTCGTCGAACATCGTCAAGGGCTCGCCCTTTGCCAATGTGCAGGGCTACAGCAACCCCGAGACCGACAAGCTGTGGGAGGCCGCCGCCTCGGAGGTCGACGCGGCCAAGCGCCAGGAGCTCTACACCAAGATCCAGACGACCCTCGTCAATGAGGTGGCCAACGGCTTCCTGGTCGACATGGAGTTCCCCACCCTGTATCGCGCCAACGTGAAGAACCTCGTCAAGACCGCCATTGGTCTGAACGAGTCGTTCGACGACGTCTACCTCGAGAAGAAGTAAGCGCTCCCAGGACGCCGCCGCGGGCTAGCCCGCGGTGGCGGCTTCTTGGCTGCGCGACCGGCCCGCTTGCCGTTGGCAGGCCCGTCATGAAAGGACCCGAGCATGAGATTCCTGTCTTTCCTGCTTTCCCGCATCGGCAAGGCCCTGGTGGTGGTGCTGGGCGTGGTGATCATCAACTTCTTCCTGATACGGCTCGCGCCCGGCGACCCCGCCGCGGTGCTGGCCGGCCAGGCCGGCGCAGGCGATGCCGCCTATGTGGAACAGCTTCGGGTCGCCTTTGGCCTGGACAAACCGGTCCTGACGCAGCTCCTGCTTTACCTGAAGGGCGTGGTGCAGCTCGACTTGGGCTTTTCGTACCGCAATCATGTGCCGGTGCTGGACCTGATCGTCGAGCGCCTGCCCGCCACGTTCCTGCTGATGTCGTGCGCCTTTGTGTTTTCCATCGTGCTGGGCGTTCTGCTGGGCGTGGTGGCGGCCAAGGCGCGCTACCGCAACAAGCGCCGCTGGATCGACAGCTCGGTGATGACCGGCGCCCTGCTCCTGTACGCCACGCCACTCTTCTGGCTGTCGCTGATGGGCATTCTGCTGTTTTCGGTGGTGCTGGGATGGCTGCCCGCATTCGGCATGGAAACCGTGGGCGCCAACCTGACCGGGTGGGCGCGCGCGGGCGACATCGCCATGCATCTCATCCTGCCGACCGTGACGCTGGGCTGCTTCTTCATGGCGGTCTATGTGCGGCTGACCCGCGCGTCGATGCTTGAAGTGATCGGCATGGATTTCGTGAAGACGGCGCGTGCCAAGGGGGTAAGCCCAAGCCGCGTGATCCGCGCGCACGTGCTGCGCAACGCGCTGCTTCCGGTCATCACCTTTGCCGGCATCCAACTTGGCCAGATGGCGGGCGGCGCGGTCCTGACCGAAACCGTCTTCGCGTGGCCGGGCATCGGACGCCTGATGTTCGACGCGTTGCTGCAACGCGACTACCAGCTCTTGCTGGGCATCTTCCTGGTCACCTCCATCATGGTCGTGGTGTTCAACCTGCTGACCGACGTGCTGTACCGCCTGATCGATCCGCGCATCGGCGCGGGTGCGCAGCAAGGAGCTTCCGCATGAAGTCATTCGCCCAACGTTACATGCGCAACTACGGGGCGGTGGCCGGACTGGTCATCATGCTGATCGTGGTGGCCGTGGCCCTGGCGGCGCCCCTGCTTTACGAGGAATCGCCCTGGATGATGGTGGCCGATCCGCTGATCCCGCCATTCACCAATGCGGACTATCCGTTCGGCACGGACATGCTGGGCCGCGACATCACGGCGGGATTGGTGTGGGGCGCGCGCGTGTCGCTGATGGTGGGTCTGCTGTCGACCGCCGTGGCGCTGCTGTTCGGCATCCTGGTGGGATCGGTGGCCGGATATTGCGGCGGCCGTGTGGACGACGCGCTGATGCGCTTCACCGAGTTCTTCCAGACCATTCCGCAACTGGCGATGGCAGTGGTGCTGGTCGCCATCCTGAGCCCGTCCGTGTATTCGATCATGGGCGCGATCGCCGTGGTGTCGTGGCCGCCTGCCGCGCGGCTGGTGCGGTCGGAATTCATGACGCTCAAGCAGCGCGAATTCGTGCAGGCGGCAATCGTCATCGGACAGACGCCGGCGCGCATCGTGGGAACGCAGATCCTGCCCAACGCCATGTCGCCCATCATCGTGTCGGCCTCATTCATGGTGGCGACCGCCATCCTGACGGAATCGTCCCTGTCGTTTCTTGGCCTGGGGGACCGCAACCTGATGAGCTGGGGTTTCATGATCGGCGCGGCGCGCACCATGATCCGCGAAGCCTGGTGGATGAGCGTGTGGCCCGGGGTCGCCATCCTGTTGACCGTGCTGGCCATCAACCTGATCGGTGAAGGCCTGAACGACGCCCTCAACCCGCAACTGCGCAAGCGCGGCGAATAGGAGGCCGACATGACATCACATCCAGATTCCGCGCCCCTGCTGTCCATCCAGAACCTGACCATCGCGCTGCCCAAGGGCGGTGATCGCCCCTACGCGGTGCAAGACGTTTCTTACGACATCCGCGCCGGTGAAATCCTGTGCATCGTCGGCGAGTCGGGGTCGGGCAAGTCCATGAGCGCCAACGCCATCATGGGGCTCCTGCCGGATTACCTGACGCCCCAGCAGGGCCGAATCCTGTTTCGCGGCCAGGACCTGCTGCAACTGGACGAACCCGCCCTGCAGGCCATGCGCGGCAAGGACATGGCGATGATCTTCCAGGAGCCGCTGTCCGCCCTGAACCCACTGATGACGGTGGGCGACCAGATCAGCGAGGTGATGCGCGTGCATAACGCCTATCCAGGCGCCGAGCGCCTGAAGCGCACCCTCGAACTGCTGGATTTCGTGGGACTGCCGGATCCGGCGACGCTCTATCACGTGTACCCGTTCCGGTTGTCCGGCGGCCAGCGTCAGCGCGTGATGATCGCCATGGCGCTGGCGCTGGAGCCCGCGCTGCTGATCGCCGACGAGCCCACGACCGCGTTGGACGTCACCACGCAGGCGCAGATCCTGGCGCTGATCGCGCGCATCCAGAAAGAAAAAGGCATGGGCGTGATGTTCGTCACGCACGACTTTGGCGTGGTGGCCGAGATCGCCCACCGCGTGGCGGTCATGGAAAAAGGCGTGATGGTGGAGCAAGGTCCGGCCGAAGACGTGCTCAACCGGCCGCGCCATCCCTACACCCAGCGCCTCATCGCGGCCGTGCCGCACCGGCGCGGCGAGGAGCGCGCCGCGAATGCGGACGACAAACCCGTGCTGGACGTCAGGGACCTGAAAAAGACCTATGTGATCGGCCACGGCTGGCTGGGCAACAAGCGCGAGGTGCATGCCGTGGACGGCGTGAGCTTTGCCGTGCGGCGTGGCGAAACGCTGGGCATCGTGGGCGAGTCCGGCTCGGGCAAATCGACCATCGGAAAATGCCTGCTCAAGCTCGTGGGCATCAATGGCGGTCAGTTGCTCTTCAACGGCCAGGACATCGCCACGCTGCCCGAGTCGCGCTTTCGGCCGATGCGGCACGAGATCCAGATGATCTTCCAGGACCCGTTCGCCTCGCTCAACCCCCGGCACACCGTGGGCCGGATCATCAGCGACGGTCCTGTCGCCAACGGCATGCCCCGCGCGCAGGCCGAGGCCCGCGTGCGCGAACTGCTGTCGCTGGTGGGTCTGGACCCGTCCGCCTTCGACCGCTATCCCAACCAGTTCTCGGGCGGCCAGCGCCAGCGCATCGGCATTGCGCGCGCCCTGGCGCTCGAGCCCAAGGTGCTGGTGGCCGACGAATCGGTGTCGGCGCTGGACGTATCGGTGCAGGCGCAGGTGCTGCAACTGCTGCATGACCTGCAGCAGCGCCTGAAGA
>DALZRX010000026.1:0-19686 GCA_032015805.1 Achromobacter sp. | reverse complement strand
GGGCCGGTTGCGGCCGGCACCGTTCTCGTCAGCCTGACTAACCCGGAGTTGGCCGCGCAAGCCGACGCCGCCCAGGCGGGCGTCCGCGGCGGCGCGGCTCGCCTGTCGGGTTTGCTGGATCAGGCGGGGGGACTTGATGAGCAGGCCGCCACGATCGAATCACTGGCGCTCAGCCGGGCCAACGCGGCCTCCGTCGCGGCCGAAAAAATGCGCCTGACGCTGCGTGCGCCGTTCGATGGGGTATGGCTGGACGTCGCGCCCGAGTCACGCACGGGAAGCTGGGTCAGCCAGCGCCAGCCGTTGGGCCGCCTGGTCAATCCCGAACGCTGGATCGTTGAGGCGTATGTGGCGGAAGAAGATATCCACGCGCTGCGGCCAGGAGACCGGGGATGCTTCTACTTTGAGCTTGAGCCGCGACGCCTATGCGGCAATGTCGATGCCGTCGCACCGGCCAGGTTGCAGCATCTACCCTCGGCAATGCTGGCCACCGTGCACGATGGCCCGATCCCGGCGTATGAGAAGCAGGGCGTGCTCATTCCCGAATACTCGCTCTATACGGTGCGCGTCGCGCTGGATGAATCATTGCCCCTTTTGCGCGAGCAACGGGGCAAGGCTTATTTCACCGGGGCAGAGCGGAGCCGCCTGATGGCCGGCCTGCGGTATCTGGCCAGCTTGGCCATTCGCGAAAGCGGGTTTTGACTTGATCGAGACATCCCATGCCACAGCATCCACCCACCGCTTCACGCGACGAACCCTTTCTGCTGATTGAAGACGACGGGCTGTCGCGCTTGCAAGGTCGAGTCGGTTTGATCCCCGAGAAGGGCCGGGGAATCATACGACGCGCGCTCATTTATGCCCTTGCGGCCTGGCTGCCCCTAGTCGTGGCTTCCTGGATGACAGGCACGCCATCGGAGCAGGGCACTGGTGCCGCAGAAACGCTGCTGGGGCATTTCGGGATCCATATACGTTGCCTCGTCGCCATTCCGCTGCTTGTACTGGCCGAGGGCGTTGCCCGCAAGATCCTTCCGCTGTGCCTGAGCGAGTTCAAACGCTCTGGACTGGTCGACCCGGCTCTGGCCCCACGGTTCGATGAAGTCATTGCCGGCGTGCTGCGTCTCAAAAAACGCGTGTTTCCGTGGCTCGTCATCGCAACGCTCGTCACGGCCTGGACGGTTGCCTTTCTTTTTGCACCCAACCCGGATGAGGTGCAGTGGGCAGGCTCTGGGTCGGATGGCATGGCGTTCGGCGCCTGGTGGTTCCTGCTGGTTACCCGGCCGATCTTTTCCGTACTGTTGTTGGCCTGGGTCTGGCGGCTGACACTTGTGGGCATCCTCTTGCTGCGGATCGCACGTCTACCATTGAAACTGGTGGTGATGCACCCGGACCGAATGGGAGGACTGGGATTCCTGGACCGGTTACCCATGGTTTATGCGCCGTTCCTGTTCTCGGTGTCCGCCGTGGTGGCTGGCGCCTGGGCGCATAGGGTTTTCTATCACGGCGTCACCGTTCCCTCTCTTTATGTGCAGGTCGTTACCTTGCTATTGGTCTTGATACTGCTGGGCCTTGCGCCGTTGCTGGTATTTTCGCCGTCTCTGGCGCGTGCAAAGCGGCAGGCGTTGCTGGACTATGGCGCCTTGTTGTCCGAACACGGGAGACTGGTCGACGCCCGGTGGATACACCGCGCGCCGGTTCCGGACAGCCCCATCCTTGACGCGCCGGAACTGGGACCCGTCGCTGACGTCCACGCGATGTACCAGGCAATTGCCGGGATGCGGCCCGCCGTGGTCAACAAATCCATCCTGCTCAAGATCGCGCTGCCTGCGGCCCTGCCGTTGCTGATACTGATCGCCACGCAATGGCCGCTAAAGAGCACATTGTCCAAACTTTTGTTCACGCTTATCTAGGAGGAATTACGTCGGTGTGCTCACACGCACGATCCGGCGTCGAGATGTCATTCAGGCCCACCGACTCCGAGCTTTCGAAGGGATATCACGCTGTTGGTCAGTTCTCATGCCGAGCGTCCAAAAATCAGCCAATTCTTGACTTGGAGGCAGGCCCAGCCAAAACGTCGGCCGCAATGCGCATAATGTGTATTATGTAAAGTGACGAATCTGCTAAACAGCATGCGTCGCCCCTCGGCAATCATCCCACCCCCGCTTTCACCCCTGCAGCCAGAACCAATACCCAACTGCCACCCCAACACCCACCCACACCGCCACAATCACCGCCGCGCCCGCCTTGCTGCGCGGCTTGTCCCGGGCCGAACGCATCCACGCCTCGGCCTGTCTTCGGCATTCGGCCAATACATCGGAAGGCAAAAGCCGGATCGCCAGATAGATCAATCCCGGCAGCAACAACACGTCGTCCACGAACCCGAGCACCGGGATGAAGTCCGGAATCAAGTCGATGGGACTCAGCGCATACGCGACCACAAAGAGGCCAACGGCTTTTGCAAGCAAGGGCGCGCGGGGATGCCTGCCCGCAAACCACAAGGTAAGACCATCCCGCTTGATGCACCTGGCCCAGGCCTTCAGTCGATGTCCAAGTTTCATGATTTCGATGTTCGCTTCGGGCCGATAGCCGCATGTTAGATCGGTATGCCCGGAATCACCCGCGGCAAGTTGGCGCGGCTAAATGGGCGCTGGCATCGGCATTGACACTGCCCAGGCTTTCCCGCACGCTTTGCAGAGGCCCTGTCTCCATGACCGCCGGCAAAGCCTGCTCCGCGGTGCCCTTCGATCACGCCTCATGGCGTCTTTAACCCTCGTCAACACACGCTGCACATAAGTTGGACCACAGCAATCTGGCGACCGCGCCGCCCCCCTACGGCCGGTTATTCAAGTCTTTGTCTGGAGTCGACACCATGATGCAAGTTGCACGCCCAATCCCTCCCGTGGCCCTGTTCCCCGAGCGCCGGCGCCTGGCGCCCGTCGTGACGGCGTTCGCGCTGGCAATGGCGGCCGCATTGCCCGCCTGGGCCGCCGATGCCCCCAAAGCGGCTGAGCCGGCCACGAAAGACGCCAATGCGGCCTTGCTCAAGGAATTACCCTTTTCCGACAAGACGTCCTTCGATCTCGCCCACAAGGGTTTCATCGCTCCCCTGCCCTCCGGCATGATCAAGGGCGAACAGGGCAATTTGGTCTGGGACCCGACCAAGTACGACTTCATCAAGGAAGGCGCTCCCGCACCCGACACGGTCAATCCCAGCCTGTGGCGGCAGTCGCAATTGCTGAACATATCCGGGCTGTTCAAAGTTACGGACGGGATATATCAGGTCCGCAATTACGATCTGTCCAACATGACCATCGTCGAGGGCAAGGAAGGCCTGACGATCATGGATCCGCTGATTTCCACCGAGACGGCCAAGGCGGCGCTGGATCTCTACTTCCAGCACCGTCCCCAAAAGCCTGTGGTCGCGGTCATCTACACGCATAGCCACGTGGACCATTACGGCGGCGTGCGCGGGGTGGTGGACGAGGTGAACGTCAAGGCGGGCAACGTCAAGATCTACGCCCCACTCGGCTTTCTGGAGCACGCCGTCGCGGAAAACGTCATGGCCGGCACCGCAATGAGCCGCCGCGCCAGCTACATGTACGGCAACCTTCTGCCACCCAGCGCCACGGGGCAAGTCGGCGCCGGACTGGGCACGACTACCTCGGCCGGCACGGTCACCCTGATCCCGCCCACGGACATCATCGAGAAGACGGGCGAGACGCGAACCATCGACGGGCTCACCTACGAATTCCTGTATGCGCCCGGCAGCGAAGCGCCCGCCGAAATGCTGTACTACATCAAGGAGAAAAAGGCGCTGAACACGGCCGAAGACTCCACCCACACGCTTCACAACACCTATTCGCTGCGCGGCGCCAAGATCCGCGACCCGCTGGCGTGGTCCAAGTACTTGAACGAGGCCCTGGCATTGTGGGGCGACGACGTCGAAGTCATGTACGCAATGCACCACTGGCCGGTGTGGGGCAAAAAGGAGGTCCAGGAGCAGTTGGGCATGCAGCGGGACATGTACCGCTACATCAACGACGAGACGTTGCGCTTGGCCAACATGGGCTACAACAAGGAAGAGATTGCCGAACAGGTCAAGCTGCCGGAGGCCATCGCCACGAAGTTTTCCAACCGCGGCTACTACGGATCGGTGAACCATAACGTGCGGGCCACGTACGTGCTGTATCTGGGCTGGTTCAACGGCAACCCCGCCACCTTGCACACGTTGCCCATCCAGGAGGCCTCCAAGCGCTACGTGGACATGATGGGCGGCGTGCCGGCCATTCTTTCAAAGGCCCGCGAATACTACAAAAAGGGCGATTACCGCTGGGTCGCAGAGGTCGTGAACTATGCGGTCTTTGCAGAGCCGGACAATCAGGAAGCCAAGAATCTGCAGGCCGACGCCCTGGAACAGATGGGCTACCAGGCCGAGAGCGGACCGTGGCGCAATTTCTACCTGACCGGCGCGAAGGAACTGCGTGAAGGCGTGCAGAAGCTTCCAGTACCGGATACCGCCAGTCCCGACACCGTGCGCGCGATGACGCTGGACATGCTGTTCGACTATTTCGCGGTGCGTCTGAATCGCGAGAAAGCCGCGGGCAAGCACGTCATCCTGAACCTGGACTTCACGGACACCGACCAGAAATACACGCTGGAGATGGTGAACAGCGTGCTGAACCATACCGAGGGCAAGCTCGCCAAGGAGCCGACCGCAAGCATGGCGCTCAGCCGCGAAACCCTCAACCGCATGATGCTCAAGGAGATGACGCTCAAGGACGCGCTTGCCAAGCGCGACGTCAAGGTCAGCGGCGATCAGCAGAAGATCACCGATATGTTCGCCTCGCTGGACAACTTCGAGTTCTGGTTCAATATCGTGACGCCGTGAGTGCCGCGCGGGACCGGCGCGCTGGTCCCGCCGCCACACGCGGGCCGGTCTGGTTGTGGGATTCGCGGCGACAAAGCAGCATCAAGGCCAGTCCTGCGCATAGATCCGCTTCCACTCCTTCTCCATGTCCACCACCGTCCAGCCCTGGGCGCGCGCCTCGTCCAGCGCCTTGTCCAGGCGGCCGACGTTTGAGTCCCTGTCATACGCCCATTCGCGTTTGGCGTCGGTGTGGTGGACGATGCCCCCAAAACGCTTGCCCGGGCCGGCCGTGGTCCACTGCAGCATCTGCAGGTCGCCGTCGGAATTGCCAAACGCCAGGATCGGACGCTTGCCGATATGCCGCTGAATGGCAACTGGCTTACCCGGACCGTCATCGTTGAAGTCCAGCTTGGGCAACCGCATGAGCTCATACGCCCCGCCGCTTCCGACGAACTCACTGCCGAATACCGTGCCGATGACCTGTTGCGGCGGGATTCCATAGGCTTTCTGCGTCCAGGCGCGCATGAACTCGGTCTCGCCGCCGGACACGATATAGGTCTGAAAGCCGTTTGCACGCAGGTAATCCAGCAACTCCCGCATCGGGACATACGTCATGTCGTTGTACGGCAGCTTGGTGCGTGGATGGCGCGCCGTCTCGAGCCAGTGGTCGACGCGCTGGGTGAACTGTCTGACCGGCATGCCGGTATTGGTTGCAAGCACGATCTCCATCAGCCCGCGCTCGCCCGACTTGGCGATGGCTGCGTGATCGTTCTGAAGCACCGCCATGAA
This sequence comes from Achromobacter sp., assembly GCA_032015805.1. Classification (GTDB taxonomy): domain Bacteria; phylum Pseudomonadota; class Gammaproteobacteria; order Burkholderiales; family Burkholderiaceae_B; genus Achromobacter. The sequence goes on along the minus strand of DALZRX010000026.1, from coordinate 14,036 downwards.
TGGCTGGCGCGTGTACCAGTCCGGATGCGACGGCGCCAGCGCATGCACTTCCTCCATCGAGAACATCACCTGGAAGTAGATCGGCTTCTCGCTCCACAGGGTGCCGTCGTTGTCGAAGACGGCAATTCGATCTTCTTCCGGCACAAAGTCCGGACTTCCGGGATCGGTGACGGCCTTGACGAACGCAACGATGGCCATCCGCGACGGCCCATCGGACCAGGACGCCAGCTCCGCCTGCTTCTGGCGGTCGGAGGCGGCGCACCCGGCCAGCAGGCACAGGACGCATAGCCATATCCACGCCAGCCGCCGCACATAAGGGTTTCGATGAAAAACCTGCATGACGTTCTCCCGGGGAATGCGCAAGGCGCCCTGGCGATATCACTTCGGCAGCGTCCTCCTGCCCTGCCCGCCTCTTGCGTGGCGGGCATTCAGCGGCTGGCGACTCTGCCGTGCGAAGCCTGCGCCGCCTTCCATCGTTTTTCCCTTGAAGAGAATCAAGCCCGAATGCGGATGTCGCCTGTGCCAGCCCTACAGCGCCGCGGCCCGTGAGGCCAGTTTGCGGTTGCCCTCGCTATTGGGCTTGAGGCACATGCGTTCGGCGGTCAGCACCTTCGCCAGGGAACGCGCGTGGTTGCGCAGCGCCGCCTCGACCAGCGTTAGCGCCAGCACGTCGCGCTGCGCATGGCTGCCCCCGAACCGATGCGAAATCAGGCGAACATCCCGCAACAGATCCACGGTGAGCCCGTAGTCCTCCCGGCTGAAGGCCGCTAACGCGTGCGCCACCGGCAGTCCCACGTCGCGCGTCATCATCGCGTTGGTGCCGGCGCCTTCCGCGGCAGCTTCCATGGCCTCGATAAGCGCCTGTGCCGCGGCGGAATCGCCCGCGCCAAGATAAGCCATCAAGGCGTGCACGTCGTTGAAGGCGTAATAGCCCGCGCCGCCGCGCGCCTGCCAGACTTCGGCAAGCTGCTGCCACCGCTGCCCGACATCGACCCCGCGCAGCAACAGACGCCACAGCATGGCCGATGCGTCGATCAGGTCAAGCACCTGCCCGGTGGACGTTTCGCGCAACCGGGCGTCGTACAGGTCGAGTACCCCCGGGATCTCATCCCGGTCGAGATGAAACAGGGCCAGGTGCCACCAGTTGTGAATGGACAGCATGTTGCCGTCGGACCAGTCGTCCCGGCGCCCATTCAGCCAGGCGATGCCTTCGTCCACCCTGCCCTGCATTTCCAGGACATGCGCCACCGCGTGCACGGCCCAGGGGTCACGGGGGTTCAGGTCCAGCGCGCGTCGGCCCTGGGCTTCAGCCTGCGCGTAGAGATTGGTTTCTTCCAGTCCGAAAGCATGCATGCCCAGCACGTACCCGTAGTCGGGCATCTGGCTGTTCCAGGCAGGCAGGACGCCGGCCACCCGGTCGCGCAACATGGCTGAGCGGCCGAGCAGGAAGTCGCCGATGTGGCCCACCTGCAGCGCCAGCGTGTCATGCGGATAGTCGGCGAGGATGTCGGCGTAGCGCCGCAACGCGTTTGAAAAATGGCCGTCTAGCCAGGCGCGCGCGGCGGCCGTGTGCCGCCGCTCGCGCTCGTTGGCGATGTCGATGAGGCCTTCGGCGCCCTCCACGCTTTCGCGCAGCAGCGGCTCGACACACTTGTCGCTCGCGGTGATCATCATTCCCGCGCGCAGCAAATGACCCATGACGAAGACGGGGTCTTCAGCCAAAGCCTTGTCGATGATGCCCAGGGGATCGCCGTAGTATCCGTGGAACAGGCTTTGCGCCTGCTCGTAAGCACCCATCGAGGCAGGGTCATCGCTGGAAACGGGATTGCCCCGTACATCGCTCAGCGCCATGATGGTCTCCCAAAGGGCCGGCCCGCGACGGGCTTCGGAAATATAAGCACGGATGCCAGGTGCCAGCAAAGCGCAATTGCGCTAGTACGGCTGCACCGGGCGTGCAAGTCCTGGTTTACGGCTGCCTCGGCACCCCGGGCGGGTCGACCATGGCCTCGCGCTGGGCCACGAGCAACGCGTCAATCTGGTCGATCCGTATCGTGCCGATCCGGGGAAATTCGAAGTCGATGATGATGTACAGGGCGGCGGTCATTACCAGGGCGTAGATCACCTCATGGAGCAGCGTCCCTCGCTCGGACCCTGCCAGCTTGACGCCCACCAGGCAAGCGCAGGTCAACGCCAAAAAGCCCAGGAAGAGGTATGCGGCGAGGGGCGGATGAACCTTCTGGGCGGCGATAAGCGACGTCGCTGCATCGAACATGTCGTTCACCGCCGCAACATAGGATGCGGCCAGGGGTGGCGCCACCCCGCCTCGTGCCGCCGCGACGGATGCCTGCCAGATCTGCTGCTGCACCGCCCCGGCCTTGGCCGCGATCTCCCCCCGGGCGTCCAGGTCCGCGACATGGCGTTCATAGAGGATCCGTTGATCGACGTAGTCTCGGAACTGCGCCCGCAGCCTCGGTTGGTCGCTGGTGTCCAGCAGATCGACGCGCAGCCATGCCGTGCCGATTGCGTTGACTTCCTGGATGAGGAGATCACGGCGGTCGGCCATGCGCTGCGCGGCGCCGGAGAACGTGAACGCCACCAGCAGGCCCAGCAACGCAAAAACCGATGCTTCGATCGCCCCTATCCCAGCCCCGCCGTGGTCTTCCAGCTTTCTGCCCAAACGCTTGCCAAATCCGATCGCAAAAAAGAGTGCCACGAAAAATGCCACTGCCAAGCCTGCCAGGAAGAACGAATAGTCCATCTGAGCCTCGGTTGTGCGTCACAGGGAAAGGCGTCGCCACCGGATCGGCGCCGTACGCGGGACGCACCAACGATAAGGGCAACGCGCGCTGGCTGGCAATCAGGCAGTCGCGGGCCTTGTCATGGCAAGCGCGACCGGCGCTTGGTACACCCGCGCCGGTCCGTCCTGACCAGGGCGGCGCCAGCCTGCGCCCACAGGCCAGAATCTCATTGACTTGGCCTGAAGGAAGATGAAAATTGTTGACGTTCAAATGCCGCGCCGACATGCCTGGCTTGAACATCCCCCAGTACGCAGGCCAATGTGAACCGCGCGGTTTGCAGCTTCGTGCGGTTGATTTAACTCTCACAAAGCGGAGTTGAAGATGGCGACCAAACGAACGCTCACTTGCGGTGCCGCAGTTCTCTTCCTGGCTGGCGCGGCGATCTGCGCACCAGCTGTCGCGCAGGACCAGCGCAAACCCAACATCATCCTTCTCGTTTCCGACGACACCGGCCTGGGCGACCTGGGCCCTTATGGCGGGGGCATCGGGCGCGGCATGCCCACGCCCAATATCGACCGGCTGTCCAGCGAAGGCATGACCTTCTTTTCGTTCTACGCACAACCGAGCTGCACGCCAGGCCGCGCCGCCATGCAGACCGGCCGCATACCCAACCGCAGCGGCATGACCACGGTGGCTTTCCAGGGCCAGGGCGGCGGCCTGCCCGCAGCGGAATGGACCCTGGGATCCGTGCTGAAAACGGCTGGCTACAAGACTTTCTTCACGGGCAAATGGCATCTGGGCGAAGCGGACTATGCCCTGCCCAATGCCCAGGGCTACGACGAAATGCGGTACGCCGGCCTCTATCACTTGAATGCCTACACCTACGCCGATCCCACGTGGTTCCCGGACATGCCGGCCGACATCCGGGAGATGTTCCAGCGCGTGACCAAGGGCGCGCTGTCCGGCAATGCGGGTGAAAAGCCCCGCGAGGAGTTCAAGATCAACGGCCAGTACGTCGATACGCCGATGGTGAACGGCCGTGAAGGCGTCGTGGGCATTCCGTTCTTCGACCGCTACGTCGAAAAGGCGTCGCTCGACTACCTGGACCGCAACGCGAAGTCGGAGCAGCCGTTCTTCATGAGCATCAACTTCATGAAGGTGCACCAGCCCAACATGCCCGACCCGGATTACATCCACAAGTCCCTGTCCAAGAGCAAGTATGCGGACTCGGTGGTGGAACTGGACGCCCGCATCGGCCGCATCATGGACAAGATCCGCGAGCTGGGTCTGGATAAGAACACTCTGGTGTTCTACACGACGGACAACGGCGCCTGGCAGGATGTCTATCCGGACGCGGGCTACACGCCCTTGCGGGGCACCAAGGGCACCGTGCGCGAAGGCGGCAACCGGGTGCCCGCCATCGCGTGGATGCCGGGCAAGATTGCCGCCGGGTCGAAGGATCACAGCCTGGTTGGCGGCCTGGACCTGATGGCGACGTTTGCCGCGATCGCCGGCGTGAAATTGCCGACCAATGACCGCGAAAACAAGCCGATCATCTTCGATAGCTACGACATGTCGCCCGTTTTCTTCGGCACCGGAAAGTGCGACCGCAAATCCTGGTTCTACTTCACCGAGAACGAGTTGTCGCCCGGAGCGGTGCGCGTCGCCAACTACAAGGCGGTGTTCAATCTGCGCGGCGACGACGGGGCGGTAACCGGCGGACTGGCGGTGGACACGAACCTCGGCTGGAAGGGTGCAGAGTCCTATGTCGCGACCGTGCCGCAGGTATTCGATCTATGGGCCGATCCGCAAGAACGCTACGACATATTCATGAGCAACGTCACGGAACGGACCTGGACGATGGTCATGATCAACGATGCCGTCGCCCCGCTGATGAAGACCTATATCGACTACCCGCCACGCAAGATGCAGAGCGAGGGCTATGACGGGCCGCTGACCTTGTCCGCGTACGAAAGATTCCAGTACATCCGCGAAAGCCTGGCCAAGGACGGCTTCAAGCTTTCCCTGCCAAACGGAAACTGAGACCCGGCGATCCGGTATCGAGGATGTCGCGCGGGGAGCCAGGACAGTCCAGGCAGGCGGCTTGCTGAGGCCGGCGGATGGGCGCGTCGACACCATCCAGGCAAGCATGCCGCCTGCCGTTACAGGAGGTCCTATGTGGGAACCCAGCGAACGCTATCCCGATCCGGCCATCGAGGTGCTGGATCCCCGTTTCCTCAGCATCCAGATCAGCAACGCCGCCGTCGAACGGCTGGCCACCGGCATCCGGTATGGCGAGGGCCCGGTCTGGTTCGGCGACGGCAGATGCCTCATCTGGAGCGACATTCCGCGTAACCGGCTTATGCGGTGGGACGAAGAAACCGGCGCTGTCTCGGTGCACCGCCAGCCATCCGGCTACTCAAACGGCAACACACGCGACCGCCAGGGTCGGCTCATCAGTTGCGAACATGGTGAACGCCGGGTGGTCCGGACCGAGTACGACGGCCGCCAGACGGTGCTGGCCGACCGTTTCGAGGGCAAGCGCCTGAACGCGCCGAATGATGTCGTGGTGCACAGCGACGGGTCGATCTGGTTCTCGGACCCGGTGTTCGGGATTCTCAACAACTATGAAGGATTCAAGGCCGATCCAGAACTGCCCACGAACGTCTATCGGCTGGACCCCGGCTCGGGGCGGCTGCAGGTCGCGCTTGAAGGCATCCAGAACCCCAACGGATTGTGCTTTTCGCCGGACGAAAGGCTGCTGTATGTCGTCGACAACGGATCGGCGCCCAATCGCATCCTGGTCTATGGGGTGCGGGATGACGGCACGTTGGACGACGGACGCACCTTTGTCGAGGCGAGCGGCAACGGCATTCCCGACGGCATACGGTGCGACACGGAAGGCAACCTGTGGGCCGGCTGGGGACCGGGGCCGGACCTGAGCGGCGTGATGGTTTTTGCGCCGGACGCCACGGCCATCGGCCGCATCGCCCTTCCCGATCGTTGCGCCAATCTGTGCTTTGGCGGCGCGCGTCGCAACCGGCTGTTCATGGTTACCGGGCAGTGCCTCTTTGCGCTCTACGTGAACGCGCAGGGCGTGGCCTGCTGCTAAGGAGCGTCTAGAGAAACCCGATCCAGCGTCCAGCCACCAGGCAGGCCAGCCAAAGCAGCAGCGACGCGCCCGCCTGCGCCTTGAGCGCGCCGGACGGCCGGCCGCCATCCACCACGCCTGCCCACGCCCTGCCCCGTCGCACCAGCCAAGCGTTGACCGCCCCTGCGACAAGCAATCCCATCTTGACGACGAACGCAGGGTTTTGCAGGTATTCCAACGGGCGCACGGAAAACAGCATGGCGCCTGTGAGCACCGCCAGGACAAGGCCGGTAGCGGCCGTACGCGCCAGCACGGGCGCCAGGATGGCCAACGGTCCCGCTTTCAGGACGCCGAGCAAGCGCAGATCCAGCGGCACGATCGAACCGATCAGCAGGCCGATGGCGCCGATATGCGCGGCGTTGACGAACAGATACAGGACGCCAGATCTGCGGAGCCAAAGCGCCGGAGGCAGGGTTTCAAGCTGTTCGAGCGCAAGCCGCAGCAGTTCGGGCATCGGAACCGGGGCGGGACGATCAGGGTTTCTTGATGCGGCTGGGATAGATGTCGTAGGTCTTGCCGCCTACCGTTACCTGCACGGCCTTCATGCGCTTGTTGGCGGCATCCTGGTCGCGGTTGCCCACGGCGGTGATCTCGTCGCCAGGCTTGGCGGACCCCTCGACGAATCCCGCTTCCTTGGTCTGGCTGGGGTTGCCCAGTTCGACGGTCCATACGCCGTCCTTGGCACGCACTTTGAGTGTGGGATGTGGCGGTGAAATCTGCACCTGCTCGATCGTGCCTTGCAGCGTCATCTGTTCGGATTCGGCCCACGACCAGCCGTGATGCGCCATGGCCGTCGGCGCGGCGCCAACCATGGTGGTCAGCGCCAAGGCTGCCATCAACGCGCGTTGGGAGAGTTTCATGTCGATGCTCCAGGAGTTGCGGAGGGCACGCCATTCCGCGGCGGCCGCAGCATGGGCGGGTGCGAAAAAACAGGATAGCAGCGAGGGGGATGCGGCGGGCAGGAAATTGCGTACGCGATTCCGGCTCGGAAATCGTCACCTCACACCTGAGAAATTACTTCTAATGTTTTACTTTAACTACGCCAAGAAGTTATCTGGAAAGTCATGTGTTTTCAATTAGATAGCAGCGGAACATCAGGTATTGAATTAACTATTTGGCGTTGTGGCTGCCTTCCCAAAGCTGTCCCAACCCCAGGAAAACCCTGCGGAACTTAACCCGCTCGGTAACGGTCGTTTTATGTTCAGGCAATTGTCAGCATATGCCGACATATCGCCTCGAATCAGATCTACGCGCGTCCAATCGGGAGAACTGCATGTCACCGCTCCGCTCGCGTTCCATCGCGAATTCGCCGTCTGCCCTGCTCGCGCGCCCGCCAAATCGTTTCATTGCAACCGGTTCTTCCGTGCGCGCCGACTCGTATTTCCGGCGCGCGCATCCATGAGCACCATCCCTGACACCTTGAACGACCGCGCGCCAACCGGGCTCTCGGTCATGGACGCGACCGTCGTGCTCGTGGGCGTGGTTGTCGGCATCGGCATTTTTGGCTTCCCGCCCCTGGTGGCGCAACATGCCCATTCGGACGCGGTGTACATCGGCCTGTGGTGCGCCGGCGGACTCGTCATGCTGGTTGGCGCGCTTTGCTACGCAGAGCTTGGGTCGGCCTATTCGGGCGCGGGCGGCGAGTACCTGTATTTGACGCGGGCATGGGGTCCGCGCGTGGGGCTGATGTTTGCCTGGGCCCGCTGCTCCGTCATCCAGACCGGCGCGATCGCGGTGGTGGCCTTCATCTACGGCGACTATGCGCAGCGCCTGTTGCCACTGGGGTCACAGGGACCCGCCGTGCACGCGGCCATCTCGGTCGTGGTCCTGACCGGCTTGAACATGATCGGCACGCGTTATTCCAAGCGGCTGCAGTGGGTCTTTACCGTGTTGACCTTGATCGCGCTTGCCGCTGTCCTGATCGCCTGCCTGACCGCCTCGGGGGGCCAGGCACCCACCCCTGCCGCGCCGGCCCCGCTATCGGGCAACACCGCCGGGCTGCTGGGCATGGGGATGGTCTTCGTCCTGCTGACCTATGGCGGGTGGAACGAGGCCGCGTATCTCAGCGGCGAACTGCGCGATCCCGGCCGCAACATGAGCCGGGTCCTGCTCATCGGCACGGCGGTGGTCACGGGGGCGTATGTGCTGACCAATATCGCCTTGCTCGAGATCTTTGGTCTGCAGGGGTTGCGGGACACGCCCGCGCTGGGTGCGGAGGTCATGCAGCTTGCGGCAGGCCCCTACGCCGCGGCCTTGCTCAGCCTGACCATTTGCGCCACCGCGCTCAGCACCATCAACGGCACGATCATCACCGGCGCGCGGGTGTACTACGCGTTGGGGCGAGACGTGCCGCGGCTGCAGGCGCTGGCAGGATGGAGCGCGCGCAACGAAACGCCGGTCAGCGCCCTTTTGGTCCAGGGCGCGATCACCCTGGCCCTGGTGTTTCTGGGCGCAATGAGCCAGAACAGCGTGCAGACCATGGTGGCGTACACCGCGCCGGTGTTTTGGCTTTTCATGATGTTGGTTGCCGCATCCGTCTGGCGCCTGCGCCGCCTGGATCCCGATCGTCCCCGGCCGTTTCGCGTGCCGCTCTTTCCGCTGCCGCCCCTGCTGCTGGCGCTGACCTGCGCCGGGCTGGTCGTCTCCAGCGCGATGTATGCCGGCGCGGGCGCCCTGATCGGCCTTGTCGTCCTGGCAGCCGGCGTGCCGTTGATGCGCCTGCTCAAGCCCGCCCAGGCAACGGTCTGACTGTTCTCCCCGTCCTTTCCCGTCCAAGGAACCCTCACCATGCAACGCTCAAACGTATTTTCCAAAGCCGCACCCCAGGTGTTCAGCCCGCGCCTGCGCGTCGCGATGCTGGCCTCGGCGATGGCGTTCACGCTGCTGGGCGCGACCGCCGCCATGGCCCAGACCACGGCAGCGCCCGCCAAGGCCGGCGAACAGAAGCTCTACGTGCCTGACGTCGGCCAGGAAGGCAAAGACGTCATTTGGGTCCCGACGCCGCAAACCCTCGTGGACAAGATGCTCGACATGGCCAAGGTCACGCCGAAGGACCGGCTGATGGACCTGGGCTCGGGCGACGGACGCACGGTCATCACGGCCGCCCAGCGTGGGCTGACCGCGCAAGGCATCGAATACAACCCCGACCTGGTCGAGCTGTCGCGCCAGAATGCCAAACGCGCGGGGGTCGCGGACCGCGCCACATTCGTGGCTCAAGATCTCTTCACCACCGATCTGTCCAAGGCGGACGTGATCACGATGTTCCTCCTGTCGACCATCAACGAGAAGCTGCGGCCGAAGCTCCTGGAATTGCCGGCCGGAACCCGCGTCGTGTCGAACACCTTCCGGATGGGCGACTGGGAGCCTGACGCCTCCGAAACCGTCACCGAGAATTGCTCGACCTATTGCACGGCCCTGCTGTGGATCGTGCCTGCCAAGGTGCAGGGCAAATGGGATCTGGGCGGGCAGACGCTGCAGCTCGACCAGCACTACCAGATGCTTTCCGGCAAGCTGGGGTCCACGCCGATATCGGACGCGCGCCTGGATGGCGCGTCGATCACGTTCACGGTCAATGGTGTGCGCTATGCGGGCGTCGTCAACGGCCGCAGCATGAGCGGTAGCGCCGCGGGCAAGGGAAACTGGCAGGCCAAGCGGAGCTGAGGATGCATGGGGTTGCGTTGGTGCTGAGATGCTTAACCCGGCCGCTAGATGAAATCAACGCAACTCAACTCCGATTACTCCACATGCAACGGAGCAAAGTCCATTGACGCCGATTTTCGTCACGCTCTTTCGCGTCAGAGCAGCCATATAAAAGGCTGGTCGGAGGTCGATGAACCCGAAACTCAACGTAAAAAATGCGCAGTCGGGCCGGTAGCCCACCGGCTATTAAGTTCGACATCGCATTCCAGTTACGCCAGTTGGCACAAATGGCCCACAGACGATCGGCCGGGTTTTGCAATCACCGCGTTAGATAGCGCGAGGATGCGATTTTTCGACGAGGGTAATAGCAGTTCCCATCTTTCGGAGGTCCGAGAAAATTTGACACGCTGTAGTTGCTACCAAAGCAGAGATGCCGAGAAGATAGTATGCGGCGTGCGGACCATAGCTGAGAATCCCAGGCTTATAAAACTCCACGACAGCCAATAGCGAGCAGGCGAGTGCATGTAATATGACCAAAACCAAAATCAAAAACCCGATGTTGTAGCGAGCTTTGAAGAACCGCCCCCGAAGCGAGAACCATGGCCCCTCGTACACTACATTTCGGTAGCAGAGTTGATATAGATCTAACGCTCGGCCGACGTTTGAAGGGTGGCTCAGAATCGCTCTGATGGAGTGCACATCGGCGCCCCTTATCTTGTAAAGACGGTAAAGTTCGTCCTGCAACCGGGCATCGCTCAGCCCGCCAAATGTCTCCTTGAAGTTCGTCCGTTCGGCCTCTATTGATTTTCTCTCGTTGGAGGCCCAATGGTAGAAGGCGATAGCACCCCCAATAATGACAAAACAAAGCCCTATCACCTCCAGCGTGCCGAAGCTTCCCGGCGGCACCACATGATCTTGCTTTAGGACTACGGTCTGTATCGCATAAAGTACGACGTTCGCAGAATTGATCGACAGCAAACCGACTCCGGCGAGAAAGAGGCGACTGGCATAGGTTCGAGTCAAGAATCTAAAAACCTGGCTCATCAGCTGGCGAACGTCAATGGTTCCTGAAAACTTTATCGTCATGCCCCGGTCCTTGTTTATTAATTTAGATCCTCTGCCTGCTATCGCAAATGTCCATGCGGCACCGCGTCGAAAGTTTAACAGAAGGATACGTTTTGAATAAAAAGGTACAACCATCCCAATTTGGCGTGCTCGCGCTGCCAAGCTCACGAAGGCGCTTCGATTTTGCGCCGCGTTGACCGGGCCCGCCCTCATGCAATAGCATCTGTTGCATGAGAAGAGACAGCAAGCTTTCCGGCGTTCTGCATGTTCTGCTGCATATGGCCGAACATGCCGGTCCCATGACCTCAGACGATCTCGGCAGGGTCATGCAAACCAACCCTGTGGTGATCCGCCGCATCATGGCGGGCCTGCGCAAGCAGAACCTGGTCCGTTCCGAGAAAGGCCATGGCGGCGGATGGTCGATATCCTGCGATTTCAACGCGGTCACGCTGCTTGATATCTACGACGCCCTCGGCGCGCCGGAAATCTTCGCAATGGGTAACCGCAGCGAGTCGCCGGGATGCCTGGTCGAAGAAGCCGTGAACGCCTCGCTGGACGACGCGTTCGAACAGGCGCAGCGGCTGCTGCTGGACCGCCTTGGCCAGGTCACGCTGGCAGAGCTGAGCCGCGACTTTCACACCCGCATGGTCAAGCGCGGACAGACGTTCGATCCGCAGACCGTTCATCTCGCTTGAACCGCCCTTCTACTCCCAGGGTTGGCGCCACGCCATCAATGACGCCTCGACGTGGGCGATTTCGGCCTGCGACATGCCGGCTTCTTCGTAGAACCGGCGGCGCTCGCCCACCACGTCCATGACGCGTTCGATGATCGATTTGGCCGCGGCTTCCGACCTGAGGCCGAAACGCCGGTATTCCGTCAGGCAATTGGCAAAGGTGCTGTCGCGGCCCGCGGCGCCGATGTGCAGGTAATGCCGGGCCGATCCTTCCTGGGTCACGACGTCAAAGAGCGGCGACAACCGGTAGGTGTGCGCATCCTCGTCCTTCAGGAACCCCACATTCTTCAGGTGGTCGTCGGTGTTGTGCACGGCGACATTCAGGATCATCCGGGCGTACAGCTCCAGCAGATCTTTGATGGGATTGGACGAGATGCGGCGCGCGACGTCGGCCAGGCGCGCATAGGAATACGTGGCCTTGCCGCGCGGTCCGTCCAGCTCCCGCTTGCCGATGTGAACGGAGGGGCTGATCAGCGAGGCGCCGCTCAGAAAGTGACGCCGCGCAATGATCGGGTCTGCGCCACGCTCAAGGGGCAACAACTGGCGGTCGAAACGGTGAGTCAGCAGCACGGCGCCCAAATGCGTTTGCGCCAGATGGATTTCCGGCACGTTCAAGCCAATGGCCTTGGCCATCTGCAGATTGGCGTACTCCACGCGCTGGCGGTCGTAGGACTCGCCCTTGCGCGGAAACTTCGCGATCCACATCTCGCCCTCGGCGTCCCGCACGATCGTTTTGGGCCGGGCGCCGCCGATATCCCATGAACTGCCCAGGATGTCGCGGTACAGCCCCTTGGGCTTGATGCCCTGATCAACGTCGGTCAGCAGGTCCGCCAACGATTCCAGCTCGCTGACTTCGGGCAGCCGATAGGTCTTGCGCATGTTCGGCGTCAATTGGCGGGCACTGAAAAAGAGCGCTCCGACGCCCATTCCGCGTCCCTTGAGCAACACCTCGTTCTCTGTCACCCGGGCCCCTGCATTGTCGACGCGCATGACGTTGCGGCCCCACGCGTCCGGGGCGGCATCGAAAATGGCGCCCAGCGTTTGATAGCGGCTTTCGGTCCGGAAAGTGGTTGTGGCGTCGGTGAGGGGCAGATTGAGCGGGTCCAGCGAGAACGCGCGCGGGTCGTTCACGTAGGACTGCACGTAGGTGAATTCGGCGAAAAAGTGATTCTCGTCAGTGTCGTCCAACGTCAGGATTCCGGCCAGGACGGCTTCGCCCCGGATATCCACATAGACGAAAAGCTCGCTTTCGACGGTTTTGTTTTTACGGGCAGGCACGATGACGGACGCCGCGCTACAGGCTGGAAGGATCGATGCGGTGCGAGTGCGGCGCCTTGCCGCTGCCGCGGGTGGGACGGCGCATGTCGTCCAGACGCTTGCCCACGCCATCGAGGTCCGGATCGGCCAACGCAAATACCTGATCGCCAAATCCGTACTGCAGCAATGCCTCGAACGCGAGCGCCAGGGAAACGCCGCCATCGCCACGTTCGAGGCGGTTGATGGTCGCCCGCGAAACGCCCATGCGGCTGGCTAGCGTGGTTTCGGTCTCGTTACGGCGCAGGCGAGCGGTGCGGATGTGCGCGCCCAGCCGAGCCAGGGCTTCGGCCGCCTCGAAACTGGGTTCAATCTTCTTTTTCATGCCGCAATAATAGCGCTGTACGTTCGACAATGCACTATTAATGAGTCAGAGAAGGCTTGCTCTTTGACTCATTAATGCTACATACAGGAGAGATATGAGCCATAAATGTCTCACAGCCCTATCATTCACCTTAACGCGTCACAGCCTGGTCCAATCGCAATCCTGCCCGCTCCGTATCCAGCGTGACCCGCGCGCCCAGCGGCAGGGTCAGATTGGGTTCGCCATGGCCGCTTGGCCAGCCGGCCAGGACCGGGATGCCCCGGGCGCCGAACTGCTCGAGCACCAACGGGTACAGCAGGCTCTGCGCCTGCGCATCGTCAAGGTTCGTTCCAAGGATGCGGGTGAAGTTGCCCACAACCACGCCCTTGACGCCGTCGAGCTTGCCTGCCGCCGCCAACTGGCTCAACAGCCGATCCACGCGGGGCAGCGCCTCGTTGACGTCTTCGAAAAACAAAATGGAGTCGCGCGTGTCAATCTCGTGCGGCGAGCCGATCAACGCGGCGATGAGCGCCAGATTGCCCCCGACAAGCCGCCCGCTGGCGGTGCCTGCCACGAGTTCCACGGCTCGGGTGTCTGGCGGGGGCTGGATCCAGGCGCCCTGCCCGATCTGGCCAGTGATCATGGCCAGCAAATGCGATTCGGTGGGCTCACGCTTGCCCGCGACGAGATCCTGCGCCAGCATCGGCCCATGGAACGTGACGAAACCGGCGTGGCGCTGCATGGCCAGGTGCAATGCGGTGATGTCGCTGTAGCCGATGAATGGCTTGGGGTGCTGCCGCAGCAGCCCGAAATCCAGCTTGTCCAGCAACCGCCATGAGCCAAACCCGCCCTGCAGGCACCAAACCGCGCCCACGTCCGGCGCGGCGAACGCGTCGTGCAGATCATCCAGGCGCCGTGCGTCCGGGCCGGCAAGATATTCGTAAGGGGCGTCGAGCCGGGTGCGCGACGCTGGCATGACCAGCGGTACGAAGCCGCGGTCCTGAAGCCATTCCGCGGCGAGGTCGCTGGCGTTCGGCGCAGCCGAAGCAGGCGCCACGATTGCGACCGTTGCGCCCGGCCTGAGCGCCGGC